>DASXLB010000028.1 GCA_036496585.1 Vicinamibacterales bacterium | reverse complement strand
TGGGACGAGTTCTACGCCGTCAAGCCGCTGCCAGAGCTGGCCGCGCAGGGCGCGTCGGTGCTCCTCAACATCAATGCCTCGCCGTATTACCCCGGCAAGCGGCGGATTCGTGAGCGGCTCATTCAGGAGCACATCGCCGCGCTCGGGCGGCCGATCGTCTACGTGAACACGGTCGGCGCCGCCGACAACGGCAAGAACATCATTCCGTTCGACGGCGAGAGCCTTGTCTACGACGCCTCGGGTCGCCTCGTCGCGATCGGCAGCGCGTTCGAGGAGGACCTGCTCGTCGTCGACCTGCCCAGCCACGCGCGCGGCGCCAAGACGGACAGCGATGCGGACGGGCCCGCGCTCGCCCTGCCGGCGGACGATCGGGAGCGCGAGATCTACGACGCGCTGGTCATGTCGCTCACCGACTACATGCGCAAGCTCGGGTTCACGCGCGCGATCGTCCCGGTGTCGGGCGGCATCGACTCGGCGCTGGCGGTCACGATCGCGGTCGACGCGCTCGGCGCCGGCAACGTGTCGGCCTTCAACCTGCCGTCGCGGCACAACACGGACACGACGCGGTCGATCGCGGCACGGCTGGCGCAGACCCTGGGCGTGCAGTACGGCGTCATCCCGATCCAGGGGATCGACGAGTGCGTGCGCGGGACGTTCGAGGAGCATGCGCACCGGATCCAGCACAACCTGACGCGCGAAAACCTGCACGCCCGCATCCGCGGCCTGCTGATGATGGCAGAATCGAACGACACCGGGGCGCTGCTGATCTCCTGCGGCAACGAAACCGAGATCGCGCTCGGCTACGCGACGCTCTATGGCGACATGTGCGGCGGCCTGTCACTGATCGGCGATCTCTCGAAGACCGACGTCTACCGCCTCGCCCGCCACGCCAACGCGCGGCACCGACGGGAGATCATTCCCGAGGAGACCTTCCGGATCGTGCCGTCGGCCGAGCTCGCCGACAACCAGTTCGATCCGTTCGACTACGCGGTGGTGGCGCCCATCGTCGGCGAGCTGGTCGAGCGTCGTGCCGGACCGGCCGATCTCGTCCGGCAGTTCGAGACGCGGACGCTCGATCCGGCGCGCTTTCCGCCCGACGACCAGGGACGCACGCCGTATGACAAGTTCACGTCCGAGTCGTTCCGCGCGGTCGTCGCCGACGCCGGGCGCCGTATGCGGCGGTCCGTCTACAAACGCCTGCAGGGCCCGCCGATCGTCGTCGTCAGCGAGCGCGCGTTCGGGTTCGATCTGCGCGAGACGATCATCAGCGGCTGGGAGGGATGAGCGGCGTCAGGTTCGGCTCGTGTGGGACTGACTTCAGATGTTCCCGCAACAAGTCCACACCAAAGTCTCCGTTGAAGTCGCGCCACACCGAGTGGATGTGATTGCCGTCGTTCTGCGAGTTGTCGTACTCGACGAGAAAGGTCGGTCCCTGTAACCGGTAGTAGTGCTTCTTGCCCTTCTCCGTTTCACCAGCCCACGCGAATGCGATGTTGTCGAGGCCGGCCTTTTTCAGACGCTCCATCCGTTCGGCGGCGATGTCGGGAACCATGTAGCCGGCGTAGACGTCGACGAGCGCCATCAGCTTCTCTCTCTGCGCCGGCGTCATCGCCGACGCTTTCACGCCGAGGGGCGATTGCGGGTCGGCCGCCAGCTTGTTCGACGTCAGCATCTCGTTCGGCGCGGCGACGTTGACGATGGCGGTCGTCTTCTGCGCGGCGTCGAGCGAGTCGAGCAGGGCGCGGCCGGCGTCCTCCTCAGGGCCGAGCACGCGCGTGCCCCGGGGCGCGGCATCGGGCACGTCGACGCGTACCTCTGCGGGATTGCTGCCAAAGAAGCTCGGAGTGCTCGAGGTCAGCGCGCCGTTGACGAGGTCGAAGCGGACGGAGACGTGATGGCCCTCGAAACGCCAGCCCCACGCCTTCTTGTCGCCGGGTGTGCCGAACACGCTGAACTGATACGCCTCGTGATCGCGCGCGAACTGACCGTTCGGCCCCTCCACCGATTTGAGGATGTTCTCGAGCTCCATGATCGAACGGGCCGTGGTAAAGCCGCGCGCGCTGAGGCCGGTCTTCAGCAGGCTCCAGGCCAGCGTCCGCTGCGTCTCGGACATCTCTTTGATCTGGACCCCCTTGCGCGGAAACTGCTCGTTCGGAACGTAGTGCCAGTGCGTCCGCTCCTCGGAATCGAACGGAAACGTCGCGCGCTGTTTCTGATCGGCGCTGAGCGAGGCCAGCCACGAGCCGGCGGCGCCGGACATCGCGGCCACCGACCGCTGCGAGGCATACAACGAGCCGCCGATGCCGACGGCGACGAGAACGACAGCGGCGACCACGCGTTTCATGCGGGGAATCCTAGCAGATAGCTGAGCCGTGCGCGGCCGCCCACGACCGGCACCTGCCCGGCCTCCCAGCGCATCGGCGCCGAGCCGCCGCCGAGGGCGCGCATCTCGTCGGGCGAATACGCGCGCAGCTGGGAAACGATCCCGTCCCAGCAGCAAGTGAACGGGACAAGCGGAACGAGATAGGTCCAGAGCAGTCGCCGCCAGAGAAATGGACGCATGAACGGCGTCGCCAGCAGGACGAGGATCGGCGTCAGGAGCGCGACCGGAATCAGCGCACGCCAGCGGCGCTCCGAGATCTCGAAGATCGCGATCGGCTGCCGCGCCGCGGCGGCGGCGTGCAGCACCGCCCGCGCGTCCTCCGGCTTCAGGTGATGGAATGCGTTGAAGAGTGTCCGCAGGCCAGGGAGCGCGGCGGGCACGGCGCGCGCGTCGACCGGCGAGCGTTCGTAGTCGATGCGGCCGTCCGACTGCGCCGCGATCGCCTCGAACGCGGGGATGTTCGGGTAGAGATCGGTCATCATCACCGTGGCGGGCCGGCCTTCGTCGGCGAGGTCCTTCACGAGCAGCAGCAGCGGACCCGAACCGCCCGAGCAGAGGTCGATGATGTTCGTGGTCGCGGCCGCGTCAAGCACACGCTTGACGAGCGGGGCGATCGCGCGATCGAAACGCAGCCGCGTCTGCACGAACTGCAGGTAGTCGGTCGCGAGATCGCGAATCGTGCCAGGAAACCACGACTGATCTTCGAGCTCGATCAGCTGGAACCGACGCATCACGGAATCATCTTCGGGAACACGTACGCCTGCAGCATCACGATCGTTCCCATGATCGTGGCCAGCGCCACGCTGTGCCAGAACACGAAGCGCAGGATCTTCCCTTCCTGTCCGGTCTGGCCCGTCGACGCCGTCGACACCACGATGCTCTGCGCGTCGATCATCTTGCCCATCACGCCGCCGGTGCTGTTGGCGGTGACGATGAGCACGGGGTTGAAGCCGAGCTGCTGGGCGGTGATCTTCTGCAGACTGCCGAACAGGACGTTGGAGCTCGTGTCGGAGCCGGTCAACGCGACGCCGAGCCAGCCCAGGAGGGTCGCAAAGAACGGATAGAGCCGTCCGGTTCGCGTGAAAGCGAGCCCGAGCGTCGCGTCCGTGCCGCCGTAGCGGGTCACGAAGCCCAACGCGAGCATGATCATGATGGTGGCGAGCGGGACGCGCATCCGCCGGAGCGTCGACAAGGCGATCATCAGGAGCTGTCCGGGGCGCACGCGCAGGTAGATGGCGCTCGCCAACGTCGCCAGCAGGATGGCGGTCCCGGTCGCCGACGCCCAGTTCAGCGAGAAGACCGCCGCTTCCGCGTGTCCGTTTCGATACGCGGCGTCGTCGATGCGCGTCCGATCGATACGCGTGGTCACGACCGGAAAGTCGCGGAAAACCGTTCGATGCAGCCCTGGGACGTCGATCGATGGCGACCACACGGGTCCGCTCAGCGCCGCTTTGGTTGCCGGCAGCCCCCAGACGATCACCGCGACGCTGAGGAATACCCATGGCATCCACGCCCGTGCGACGGATCCGCCCCGGACGGCCGTCTCATGCGAAGCGACGGCAAAGGTGGTCTGACCCCGGTCTGACCCCGGTTTGACCCCGGTTTGACCCCGGTCCGTGGCGGCGACTGTTGCGTCTTCCCAGCGATCCCGCGGCTGCCACACGCGGCAGAACAGCGTCAGCATCGCGATTGACGCGAGGCCGCCGGCGATGTCGACAAGCTCGACGCCGACGTAGTTGCTCCACGCGAACTGCACCAGCGCGAACGTGCCGCCGCAGACCGCGACGGCCGGCCATACCGCGCGCAAGCCGCGCCAGCCGCTCATCGTCACCACCAGCCACGCCGGCACGACAAGGGACACGAACGGCAGCTGCCGTCCCGCCATCACGCCGATCGTCGCCGCCGGAATACCCGTGACGGCGCCGAGCGTCAGGATCGGCGTGCCGATGGCGCCAAACGCGACGGGCGCCGTGTTCGCAATGAGTGACAGGCCAGCGGCGTACAGCGGCGTGAACCCGAGCCCCATCAGGAGGGCGGAACAGATCGCGACCGGCGTCCCGAACCCCGACGCGCCTTCGATGAACGCCCCGAACGCGAACGCGACGAGCAGCGCCTGGATCCGTCGATCGGCCGAGAGCCGGCCGACCGACGCCTTGAGGACGTCGAACTGCCCGGTCGCGACCGTCACGTCGTAGAGGAACACGGCGTTGATCACGATCCAGCCAATCGGCAGGAATCCATACGCCGCGCCGTAGATCGTCGTCGCCGTGGCCGTGCGTATCGGCATCCCGTAAACAAAGACCGATACGGCCAGCGCCGACAGCAGTCCGAGGAGCGCCGCGCGGTGCGCACGCCACTCGAGAAGACCGAGCGCCGCCAGCAGGAGCACGATCGGCAGCGCCGCCGCAGCCGTGCTGAGCCACGGCGACGCGAGCGGATCGTAGCTCTGGACCCAGGACACGGCGGGGCCATCATAGATCCGAACGGCTTCGCTCCCTGGACTCGCCGACGCCCGTCCCTCGCTCGCGACCGCCGTCCAGACGGATCGCCATGTTCACGGCGTCGGATGTGGTCTAGAATCTCGCGTGCCCATCGTCAATATCGAAGACTTCCGGCAGGCGGCGCGCCGGCGGTTGCCGCGGCCGGTGTTTGAGTACATCGACGGCGGCGCCGATGGCGAAGTGACGCTGCGCGAGAACGTCCGCGCCTTCGAAGACATCAGCCTTCACCCGCGATCGGCGGTCGATTCTCCGGCGATCGATCTCTCGACCACCATCCTCGGCACGCCGATCGCGATGCCGATCATCCTGGCGCCGGTCGGCAGCAGCCGCATGTTCTGGCCGCGGGGCGAGGCGGTCGCCGCGGGCGTCGCCGGCGATGTCGGCACGATCTATTGCCTGTCGACGCTCTCGGGCACGCCGCTCGAGGAAGTCAAGGCGGCGACGACGGGCCCCGCCTGGTTCCAGCTCTATCTCTGCGGCGGCCGCGACATCGCCGCGCAGGGCGTGCAGCGCGCCAAGGAAGCCGGCTACTCGGCGCTGGTCCTGACGATCGACACCGCGGTCGCCGGCATGCGGGAGCGCGATCTGCGCAACGGCTCCAAGGAGATGATCACCGGCAAGTGGCTGCCGATGCTCCCGTATCTTCCCGAGATCATCCGGCACCCGGCGTGGCTGCGCGGCTTCCTCGGCGATGGCGGCCTGATGCAGTTCCCGAACGTCAGGCTGAAGGACGGGCCGATGCCGTACGCCGATGTCGCCGCCGCCCTCGCTCAGTCGACGGTCACCTGGGACGACCTGAAATGGATCCGGCAGATCTGGGATCGGCCAATCATCGTCAAAGGGGTGCAGATCGCGGACGATGCGCGCCGCGCCGCCGACGCGGGGGTCCAGGCAATCGTCGTCTCGAACCACGGCGGCCGCCAGCTCGATACGGTGTGGCCGACCATACGCGTGCTGCCGGATGTCGTGAAGGCGGCCGGTGATCGCGTCGAGGTGCTGCTCGACGGCGGCATCCGGCGCGGCAGCGACGTGGTGAAAGCCCTGTGCCTCGGCGCCAGGGCCGTGCTGATCGGCCGCGCCTACGCCTATGGCCTCGCAGCGGCCGGGGCGCCCGGCGTCCGGCAGTCGATCGACATCCTGCGCGCCGATCTGCACCGCACGCTGAAGCTGCTCGGGTGCGCGTCCGTGCGGGACCTCGGCGCGTCGTACGTCAGCCGCGATCGCTGGTAGATCGCCTGAACGTCCCGGTCCGCGAGTCGCGCGACCGCTCACGACAATTTGCGTCGCGGCCGCTGCTTCGTCGAGATCGACTTGACGATCAGCGGCGAAGGCCCCCGGCGTGGGAACGGCACGTCCGATCGCGCAATCGCCGTCTTCACCAGTGTCAGGATGGCGGGACGATCGAGGTCGCGCGCCGACGCCAGACGGACGTGCCGCACGACGTTGCCGCTCCCCTTCAGCAGCCCTTCCGGATCGGGCAGACTCGGCGCGTCGTTGATGAAGCACAGCGTCACGTGATCGGCGACGACGAGGATGGAGACGATGGCGTCGGACGGACGCGCATTCGGTCCAAAGCCGACGACGAGGCCGTTGTAGTTGTCGTAGACCATGCGGAAGGCGCCGGCAGGGACCAGCCGCCGGATGCGCGTCAGCGCGCCGCGCGCGTCCCTGGCAATCGCCGGCGAGAACTTCGCGATGAACCCGGCGAGCTGCTTCGCCGGCGCCGCCGTCGCGCCCTTTGCCACGCTGAACAGGATACTCCTGGCGAAGTCACGGCAGCGTCAGGCGCGTCACGGGGCCGGTGAGGGTCGCCTCGGCAAACGACACGTACAGCTCGCGGTCCGACACCGACAGCGTAAACGAGGTGCGCCGCTCGAGACGCGCGCACAACGAGGCCACGAACGCGCGGTCAAAGCCCCACACCTCCAGCGCCTCGGCGCGGTGAATACGCGCGCCGACGAGCGACCGCAGCCACTGATACGGATCCTTGTGCACATAAACGGCGACGCGCGGCGTGGCCTTCGAGGCGCGGTGCAGGCGAGCGGCATCCGGTGTCCCGACGTCGATCCAGGCCAGCACCCTGCCGGTCAGATCGCGCACGGCGATCGGCGGTTCGTCCGGATCCGACAGGCCGCCTGGTGAGAACGCGGTGCCGTCGGTGTACTCGAGGCAGTACGCCAGCACGCGCGCGACGAGGTACTCGTCCGACTCCGACGGGTGCCGCGCGACGCGCAGCACCAGCGATTCGTAGACGCCGCGATCGCTGTCGGACAGATCGATCTCGAAGGTGTAGACCGTCGCGCTCAGCGCCATCGATGCTTTCCGAGGGGCGGTGTCGCTCGCCCCTTTCGATCGGCCGTCACAGTGCGAACTGACGCAGATGATGGTCGGTATGGCGCCATCCCCAGATCATCCACTCGTCCCGCGTCAGCGGCCCGAAGAGGGGATGACGCTCGTGGCGGGCGTCGGCGGCAGAAAAGCGCGTCAGCAGGTCGATGACGCGGGCGCGATCGGAATCGAAGTCGGACGGCTTCGTTCCGCCGCGCGTTTGATCGACCTCAGGCCGCGTCGGCGTCCCCTTCGGCCAGGCAAGGCTCGTATGCAGGGCGACGTATTTGATGATCGTGCGGTTTACCCACGTGTCCGCCGGCGAGATCGGCCGTTCGCCGAGGGCGCCGGCCAGCGAATCGCCGAGATGACAGAGCATCTCGTGGGGCGTCATCCTGCCCCACGCGCGCGGGCGCTTGTCGTGCAGCTTGCTCAGCCGTCCGGCCAGCGCGTCGACCGCGCCAGCGGCATCCAGCCTGCTGTGTGCCTCAGCCACGGAACATGAAGTAGACGGCGCCCACCAGACACAGGCCCGCCCACAGGAAGTCGAGACGAAACGGCTGCCGCATGTAGAGGATCGAGAACGGCACGAACACCGACAGTGTCACCACTTCCTGGATGATCTTCAACTGCGACAGCGACAGCTCGCTGTAGCCGATGCGGTTGGCCGGCACCTGCAACAGGTACTCGAAAAGGGCGATCCCCCAGCTCACCAGCGCCGCCACGTACCACGGCTTGGCGCGCAGGTCTTTCAGATGCGCGTACCACGCGAAGGTCATGAAGACGTTCGAGCACGCCAGCAGCCCAATGGTGGTGAGCGCGATTCTCATCGGCCTCGAAATCGTATCAGAGCGTCGCCGCGCCCGCGGCGAACAACCGCAGCGGCTTCTGCTCCGACCCGAGCGTCGTCATGCGTTCGAAGCGAAACCCGAGCCGCTCGAGCACCCGGATCGACGGCGCGTTCTCGGGATTGACAATGGCCAGCAGGGTCTCGATGCCGAGTCGCGCGTGCGCGTCCGCCTTGACGGCCGACGCAGCCTCGAAGGCATATCCCTGCGATCGGAACGCCGGCAGGAACGCGAAACCGAGGTCGGGCGCCTCGAATTCGGCGCGCTGCAGCAATCCGCAGATGCCGATTGGCGTTCCGGTCTCGCCCGTCACGGCGCAGAGGCCGAACCCATGACGGGAGTAGCTGGCGAGCGGTCCCGCCACGAGGTACGCCAGGGCGTCTTCCTCGCTGCGGACGCCGCGGTCGCCGATGTTGCGGACGAACGCCTCATCGTTGAGCAGCGCGACGATGAAGGCCGTATCGGGCGGCTCGAGCGGCCGCACGCGCAGCCGGGCTGTCGTCAGGGGCGGTGGCCACGCCATGTCACGAGGACCAGCTCGTTCGACGTCACCAGCCCGTCCGTCAGCCGAGCCATCTATTTCCGGCGGTGGTGGTCCGACATGCCGAAGCGTGCCGGCGTCTCGCCCATGAAATCGACTTCGATCAGGACGGCCGGCTCGTCGCCGACGACCCACCCGTCGTGGCCGGGCTCGATGGCGACGACCTGCGGCGCCACGAACTCGGCGATCGTGCCATCGCCGTACTGCACATGGATACGGCCGCGCGCGATGAAGCCGACGTGCGCATGCATACAGAGGTCGGTGCCGACCTTGTCCTTCATGTCGGTCGACCAGCGGAACCCCGGCTGGTAAATGACGCGCTTGATGCGGCCGCTGCCGGCCGCGGCGACGTCCACCTGGACGCCGCCGACGACGCGCGTGTCGGCGCCTTTCATCGGAGCGAACAACGGATCGGACTGCTGAGCCATCAGTGCCTCGTCATCTCTTCAGGCAGCGGCCGCCGGCCGTCGCCTTCGCGCATGGGAAGCTTGCCGTCGGCGCCGGCGGTGAGCGACAGGAACTCAGGGTCCTTGACGATGGACGCGAACACGGCGTCGACGCGCGCCTCCATCATCTCCTTGCTGCGGACCGAGTCGAACTTTTCGTAGGCGTAGAAATGCCGCCTGAGCAGCGCGAGCGCCTTGTTGCGATCGCCGAGCTGCGCATGGATCGCCGCCAGGTTGTAGGACGCGCAGAGCAAGTCCTCGTGCGCCTGCGCGACCGCCAGCGCGCGACGCGCCTCGTCGCCGCCGGCGCCGGCCGCGAACGCCGCCGCGAACACGACGTTGAACGGCTCGTCGGGATCGAGCGCCAGCGCCTTCTTCGTGTACGCATCCGCCTTCCGTCGATCGCCCTCCGAGTGCCAGTAGACGGCCAGGTTGCGATAGGTCAGCGGCAGCGGAAACACGGCGGCCGACTGCTCCATCAGGTGCAGCCCCTTCTGGAACTCGCCGTCGTGGATCGTCATCTTGCCGAGCCCGTGCAGCGCAACCGCGCGCGACAGTGGATCGGACGGCATCGCCAGGATCTGCTCGAACGTCGTGCGCGCCTTGGCCCAGTCGCCGGTCTGATGGCGATAGAGTTCCCCCAGGTAGCGCAGCGGCGCCGGATCGGCGGGATCGAGCCGCCGCGCCGCAGCGTAGAACTTTTCGGCCTTGGCGTAGTCGGCCATGTTCTCCGCCATCAGGCCGCTCTTGAGCGCCTGTTCGATTCGCGCGCCGACCGAGGCGTCGAAGTCGGGCGCGTCGGGCATCGGCTCGACGCCGGCGGCGCCGAGCTTCTTCAGCTCGTTGGCCGCGTCCTTCGCCAGCTTGGGGAAGAGGCACTTCTGATCGAGTACCGATTTGTACTGGGCGATCGCGGCGTCTTTGTCGCCGCGCTTGGCGGCGTCCTTGGCAGTATTGAGCGTGCCCTTGACTCCGGCTTCGCGCTGTTTCATCTCGCCGTCGAGCAGTTTTTCGACCTTGCCGACGCGCAGCCGGCCGTCGGGATCGCCCGGCGCCTTGCCGATGATCGTGCCGTCGGTCTGGGCGAGCACGGCGACCGGCGCCTTGTCGTCGACCGCGAACTTTCGTCCGAGCGGCTGCCCGATGTCGGCCACCGCCATCGTCACACACTGCGAGGCATAGAGCGACAGCATGCGCGAGTTGCGCAGGCTCGAGTTCTTCAGCTCGTTTTCCGACGCCGGGAACCAGTAGACGACGAGGCCGCCGCCCTCGAGCGGCTCACTGCCGTTGAGCAGCTTCCATGGCACCTGATAGACGACGTCGGCCATCGCGCCGCCGCCGCCCATCCCGCCGGTGCCGCCCCCGCCGCCTCCGCCGCAGGTCGCCAGCACGTCGACGACGACCAGCGACACCATTCCCGCAACCGATATCCACTTCCGCATCGTTCAGCCGTGCCTCCGCGCGTGACCGGATGGCGGATTGTAGCGCGGTTCGCGTCGCCGGCGCGCCGGGCTACCAGCCGTACAGCCGCGCCGGGTTGTCGACGAGGACGACGCGCCGTTGTGGAATCGTCGGGAGCCAGACCTGGAATTGATTCAGCACCGCCACATCGTCGATCGGCAGGCGCGGAGAGGTGCCGCTGTCGGCGTTGACCGCTTCGGGCGACGTGTTCGGGTGCGGCCAGTCGCTGCCCCACAGGATCCGCTGCGGGTTGGCGGCGATGAGCGCCTTGGCCAGAGGCGCCATGTCAGCGTAGGCGGGTGTCTGGGTCGAACCGCGGTAGGGCGCCGAGAGCTTCACATACGCCTTGCCCGACTGGACGAGCGCCGCCAGCGCGTCGAAGCCAGGCTGCTCCACGCCGCCGGCAGCCTGCGCGCCGCCGAAATGATCGAACACGACCGTCAGCGGCGACGCCTCGATCGCCTCCTTGATCGCCGCGATGACCGATGGCCGCGTGAACATCTGGACGTGCAGCTTGCGTGCGCCGATGCGCTTGACGGCGGCGAGGAACCGTTCGCGCGCCTGCGACGGATCGGCCTGGCCTGTCGTCTCGAGATTGATCCGCAGGCCCCGGATACCGGTGTGGATCATGTCGTCGAGCTCGGCGTCGGAGGTCGTGTCCCCGACGACCGCGATGCCGCGCGCATGTGAGCCAATCTCGCGGATCGCCGCAAGAATGCAGGTGTTGTCGGCGCCGTACACGCTCGGCTGGATGAAGACGGTGCGCTCGATCCCGAGCCTGCGCGCGAGTGCGATGTATTCGGAGACCGGCGCCGCATCGGGCGTGTAGGTACGCCCTGGCGCCATCGGGAAGGCCTTGCTGTCGCAGAAGACGTGCGCGTGGCAGTCGGTCGCGCCAGCCGGCATGAGAAAGGAGACGCTGCCCTGGCCGGATGGCGCCTGCGCCCACGCGTCGTCGCGCATCAACGCGGCAGCCGCCACGGCCGCCGCGCCAGACATCAATTCTCGTCTCGTCAGCATGCTGACGAGCAGTTTACCCCGCCAGCGCGTCGCTCAGCGTGAAGTAGACCCGAAGCCCGCGCGACCGCGCCGCGCCGACGAGCGAATCGGAATCGGTCGAGGCGCCCGGCAGACGGAGCAGTGCATCACAGCGCTCAACCAGACGTTCGAGCACCGGCTCGTACACGTCGTCGAAAGTCGGCTCTCCGGCCGCGAGCGGCGACGCGATCCACTCCCCCAGCACCGGAATCTGCCCGGCGCGAAACAGCGCGATTGCCGCCTGCTCCATAGCCCCGATGTTCGAGCCCGTGATGAGAATCATGCGGATCTCCGCGCGTTGAAGTTCCGGGACGACAGTCCCGAACGATTGTGACGTGTAGGTTGAAAGCACGTCGCAGCAGGTTGCAACCGGCATACCCGACACAGCTGAGGTATTAGAACCGAATCGAATCAGCAACTTGCGGCGACGTGTGCGGATCCGCTCTCGAGGTCTGACACCCAGCGTCAATCGCGGCCGCCATTTTTTGTCACCCTGAGCTGTCGCGCCGTCATCAATGACCCGCGCGAGCTCAGGGTGCCTCCAGCGCGCACTACCGCGGATCCAGCTTTCTTCCGGCGCCCAGGGCGTCGAAGTTGAGGAGCGTATTGAACACCATGAAATAGCTGCCTATGGTCTCGCCACGGTAGATCGGGTTGGCCGCAAACAGGACCACGTGGCCCTTGCCGACCGGCACGTCCACGACGACGGGACGCTGCGCGATGTCGGTGCCGCCGTCGAGCAGCCCGGAGACGAGCAGCGACGTCTGGGCCTCGTAGCGTAGCGGCACCCGCGGCCGGAACTGCGGCGGAATGACATTGGCCGGATTGCGCTTGAGCGCTTCCTCGGTCGGCAACGCGTACTGCCACGGCTGCACGGTCGGCGGCGGCGGAGGCGTCGGCATGCCGGTCGATTCGTCCGGCGGACGTCCCTGCACGACGTCGGCGTCGTCGGGCGTGCCGCGTCCCGTCGGACGAGTGCCGGCGCCGCCGCCGCGACCGCCGCCGGGCGCGGCCCCTCCCCCACCCCCGCCGCCGCGGCCAACGCCGCCGGCGGTGGCGCTGACGCTGAACGTCTCACCCGCGTCGCTGTAGACGGCGAGGTTGTCGGGCACGCCGTAGACGATCGGGCTCGTGTCGTCGGCCAGTTTCGTGCGCAGCAGCGAACCGACCACGCGCGAGGTGGCCCCGGCGCGGTTCGAGGTGACGCCATAGGCCAAGGCGTTGTTGATCGCAAAATCGGCACTGCTGTTGGAGGCGATGAACACACCCCCCTGATCGATGAACTGGCGCAGGTGCAGCAGCCCTTCGAGCCCCATCCCGATGCGCGTGTCATCGGTCTGCGCCCACGTGCCGACGTTCGGCGTGTCGGCGGTGTTCTGGTACGGAATGGCGCTGCGCCAGAGCGGCGTCCCCTCGACGGCGCCCTGGCCGCCGCCCGGGCCGAAGATGATGACGTCGTAGCTGGCGCGCAGGTTGGCAGTGTCGTGAATGAACTTGGGATCGACGTAGTCGTACGGGATCCCGTAGAGATCGAACGCCTGCCGCCACCAGCCTTCCGTCTGCGTGTTCGACCACATGTGCAGGACGGCGATGCGCGCGGCGCGCGCCGGATGGGTCTTGACCGACGGCACCGCGTCGAGCGCCACGGCCTTCAGCCCGATCTCGCCAATCGCCTTGTCGAGATCCGCCTGCGACACTCCCTTGACGATGAAGCTGCCGCGGTTGAACTTCGTGCCGCGGGCGTCGAACGGCTCCTCGGCAATCTGGATGTCGGCGTCCTTGAACCGGTAGCGAAGCGAGATGAGCGCGTTGTCGGCGTTGTGGTTGATCGCGAAGAGGCTGCCAGTGCCGGCGATCCCGCTTCCCGCTTTCACCTCACCCGCCACGCGCTCCATCGGCACGTCGAGCACTTTCGCGTCGGTGACGCGGACGGCCTGCACGGCATACGACT
This sequence comes from Vicinamibacterales bacterium, assembly GCA_036496585.1. NCBI lineage: Bacteria > Pseudomonadati > Acidobacteriota > Vicinamibacteria > Vicinamibacterales > Vicinamibacterales bacterium. The sequence goes on along the minus strand of DASXLB010000028.1, from coordinate 158,042 downwards.
CGGGGAACGTCCACCCGGTGTCGTCGTACGGCCGCTGCTGAGCGTCGTTCGGCGCCCAGTACTGATAGTCGAGCAGCGTGTCGGCGATGCGTGAGTACGGCTGGTCCATGCGCACGATGTAGCTGCCGGCCGGGAACTCACGCGTCGTTGGCTGTGGCGGTGGTGCCGGCGGCGCGTTTTCACCTGCAGTGTCGGTCGGGGCCTGACCGCGGCCGCCGCCGGCCGCGCCGGCCCCGCCACGACCGCCGCCACGACTGCCGCGGCCGGTCGCGGGCTGCTTCACCGGCAGCGTGACCGTGAACGCGGACGTCGAGCGCGAGATTTCCACCGCTTGGCGCTGCAGCACGCGCAGCAGCTCCGCCTGCGCCCCTGGGCGCGGATCGTTGGCCGGGAACACGTAGGCCGCCGGGCCCTCGACCTTCGCCTTGGCGATCGAGCGCTTGCTCTTGTCGTAGAAGTTACGCAGGAAATAGATGCGGTTGTTGGCGAAGTAGTTGAGCGAGACGAGCAGGCCCGTCTGTTCGTAGTTGTTGTTGTTCCTGAGCGACCAGCGCACGCGGCTCGGCGCCGGATTCTGGCGATACCAGGTGCGGGCCGTGTCGGCCTCGGTCAGCGTGCGGTCCTCGGTGTCGGCGCTGCCGCCGTTGCCGAACGTCTCGTAGAGCCGGCTGATGCCGTTGTGGGTCGCCGCCATGAACATCAGGTAGCCGGGCGACCAGGTATCGAACGTGCCCCACGCAAACACGCCCGGCATCCCCATCCGCGTCATCTCGTTGACGTTGTTCCAACCGATGAGTTGCCACTCGTTGGTGAGGATCGGATCGAGCCACGCGTTGTAGGGACCGTTGCCGATCGTGTTGTCGTAGAGCAGCGCCACCGATTCGTGCAGGTCGTGCAGCACCTGCGCCTTCCAGTCGAGGTAGGTGTTGAGCACGTTCTGCGACAGCTTGAGCGTCATCCCCATCGCGTCGCGATTGTTGTCGTGCATCACGTAGTGGCCCCAGTAGACCGGCGCCATCGGCGTGTCGTTGGGATGCTTCTTCTTCCACTCGTAGGCGTCGACAACACGGTCGCGACCGTCGACTTCGACGATCGGCGTGATCAGCGTGACGACGTGCTCACGGATGTTGCGGATGTACGGGCTGTCGTCGACGGCCAGCCGGTAGGCGAGCTCCATCAGCGCCGTCGGCGCGCCGGCCTCGGTCGAATGGATCGTGCCGGTGATGTAGTAGATGGGCGCGGCGCGCCTGGCGATCTGATCCGCCAGATCGTCGTCGAACTTGATCGTTCTCGGATCGGCGAGCTTCGCCAGATCGGCCTTGTCGGCGTCGAGGTTTTTGATCAGCGCTTCGGACGCGACCGCCACCGCGAGCATCTCGCGCCCCTCCTCGGTCTTGCCGATGCTGTAGACCTTGACCCGCGGCGTGGCCTTCTCGAGACGCCGCATGTAGTCGTACACCTCTTTGGAGTAGGGCAGCTTGCCGGGCGCGCCGGCAATGTCGCCGAGCACGGCCTTCGGCGTCGGCACGGTCTTGCTCGCCGGCAGGTAGTCGGTCAGCGGCGAGTTGAAGAACGTCTCGGTGGTGTACTCCTTGATCTTTCTGGTGTACTCCTCGTCGAGCGGCTGGTTCGGATCGCGGCCCGGCTTGGCGGTGGCGAGATCGACGGCGCCGGATTTCGCCGGCTTCTGCGGGGCTTTCGGCGCGGGCGTCTGTTGCGCCGCGATCGGCGCCGTAAGGCACAGCACGGCCAGAAGCGGCACGATGCGCGTGATGGTCATATGGCGGACGATTGTATCGCGTCGGAGGTGCTACACTCCGCGGCATGACGCTCACCCGCCGCGAACTGGGCAAGATCCTCCTGACCGTCCCCGCCGCCGGCCTGCTGGCGAACCAACGGCTCGCGGCCGCCTTCGGGGCCAAGCCCGACTCGAAATGGGGCGGCGTCCAGGTCGGCATGAACGTCCCCTACAACTACGGGACGCGGACGATGGCGGTCGACGAGATCATCGACCGGACGTCACGGCTCGGCGTGAGCGCAGTGGAGTTGCGGAGCCAGCCGATCGAGCTGGCCCTTGGCGCGCCGATGTCGATGATCGCGCCGGGCGGCGACAAGGCGGCGCAGCAGCAGGCGGCCGAACACCTGCGGGCGTGGCGGCTGGCGCTCGATCCCGACAAGGCCGCGGCCGTCCGCAAGCAGTTCGACGGCGCCGGCATCAGCACCGACGTCATCAAGTTCGACGGCATCTACGACTTCAGCGACCCCGAGCTCGACTACGCATTCAGGCTCGCCAAAGCGATGGACGCACGGGCCATTTCCTGCGAGCTGGAGCTGCCGGGCAGCAAGCGGGTCGGCCAGTTCGCCGACAAGCACAGCCTGATGGTCGGCTATCACGGCCACACCAAGACGACCGAAGCGATGTTCAAAGAGGCGTTCTCATACGCGCAGCACAACGGCGCCAACCTCGACATCGGCCACTACATCGCGGGCAATCTCGGCAACCCGCTCGGCTTCATCCGCGATCACCACGAGCGCATCACGCACATCCACGTGAAGGATCGAAAGGCCGGCGTCAACGGTGTCGACGGCGTGAACGTGCCGTTCGGCCAGGGGGACACGCCGATCACCGCGGCGCTGCAGCTGATCCGCAGGAACGGCTGGCCGATCGAGGCGACGATCGAGTTCGAATACAAGGTGCCGGACGGATCCGACGCCATGACCGAATTGGCCAAATGCGTCGGGTTCTGCAAGAACGCGCTGACCAGCCAGTAACGGCGGCGGCGACGATCTAGAATCGCGATCATGTCAAAAGTGATCGTGATTACGGGTGGGAGTGCGGGCATCGGCGCGGCGTCCGGAGCGCTCCTCGCCTCGCAGGGACATCAGGTCGTGCTCGTGGCGCGGCGGCAGGCAGCGCTCGAGGACGTCGCCTCGCGTTCCGGCCGACACGCGGCCATACAGGTCGCCGACGTCACCAACCGCGCCCAGGTGCGGCGGGTCGTAGACGACACCGTCGCGCGGTTCCACCGTATCGACGTCTGGATCAACAACGCAGGTCTCGGCATCTCGCGGAACCCCACCGAACTGACCGACGCCGACATCGACGCCATCATGCGCGCCAACGTCCACTCGGCGCTGTATGGGATGCAGGAAGTCCTGCCGCACTTCAAGCAGCGTGGCGAGGGGCACATCATCAACATCTCGTCACTGCTCGGCCGAATCCCGTACGTCGTCATTCGATCCGCCTACGTCGGCGCCAAGCACTTCCTCAACGCGCTCACCGCGATGATGCGCGCCGAGGTCCAGGCGACCCACCCCGGCATCCAGATCTCGCTCGTCTCGCCGGGTGTCGTCCGCACCGATTTCGGGCTGAACGCCGTGCACGGCGGCCCCGACTCGCGCGCGTTCCCGGAGACGCAGAGCGCCGAAGAGGTCGCCGCCGTCATCGCGAAGGTGATCGATACGCGGCAGCCCGATGTCTACACCCGTCCCGCGCAACAGATGATCGCGAACTATTACGCCACGGTCGGAGTCGATCCGCAGTAGCGGCCGGCGCACCGGGAGGGACGGGCAGCATCCTGGAGCCACGCCTTGCAGCGCAGGTTCTGCGTACCCCTACCATCAACTGGTGGTCTGACCCCGGTCTGACCCCGGTCTGACCCCGGGCCCGTCAGCGCACATAGCGCTTCGCAGCGTCAGGGCGCGCGGGTGCTGAACAGGTCGCGTTCGACGGAACGGCCGGCTCCTGCGGGCCGTCGACGTCGTCGTTGCGCACCTTGAGGTGCTCGATGATCGCCAGCCGCTCGTCTGGCGTCAGAAGGGGGCCGATCAGGCCGTGTGAAGGCGGGTCCCCCTCCTTGTACTCCTGGTAACCCACGTTGAACTCGTGGCCCGTGTTGTGATTGCCGTCGAGCGCGGTGTCGAACACCCAGTAGCCGCTGTCGGGCGGCTTCAGGCCCAGCTTCACCGTGTCGTATTCGCGGCTGCCGACGCGGAACGTCTTCGGACGCTCGGCGGCGGGTGATAGGAGATCGTAAACCGTCGGCACCGAGCCGTTGTGCAGGAAGGGCGCCGTCGCCCACACGCCGGCCAGCGGACGCGGCTTGTAGGCGGCAATCACCTGCGGGGTGTCGAGAATCGCGAAGCCGTCCATCTCGTCCTGCTGCGCCGGCGTCAGCCCCTTGTCGGCGTACGCCTTCAGGCGGATCAGCAGGCCCACATAGCTCAGGCCGTTGCCGACCGGCAGCCGCGTCGCGTCGATCTCCGAAAGGGTCTGCGCCTGTTCGGCGGAAAGACCCGCCAGCTTCTGCTCGATCGGCGCCGCCTGCGCCGCGGTGGCGGGATCGGCCTTGAGGCGCACGATCTCTCCCTGCAAATAGGTGCGCTGGCGGCTGTACCACAGATCGAGTTCGCGGCCCGCGATCGTGCGCAGATCCCCGGTCGACAGCCCCGTGCGCGTCAGATCGACCTTCGCATCCGCGAAATTGAGCGCCGTGTTCGGATCGGTACCGATGTCGTCCCAGCAGACGGTCTTCATCAGCCATTGCGGATCGTTCGGACCCTTGAGCGGCGCGTCGCGCATCTTGACCGCCGGCGGCGCGACGTGCGGGCCATGGCAGCCGACGCAGTGGGTGTTGAACAGCGCTTTGCCGCGGTCGGCCTTGGCGCGGTCGATCGGCCCGAGCACGTCCTCGCGCCACGCCGGCGGCTGCAGCTTCCGCAGCGTCAGCTCGATCGTGTGCAGGTTGTCGAGCAGCGCGGACGAGCGATAGCGCTCGTCCGGCGGCAGCGGCCGGCCGTAGCGATCGAGCAGCGCATACTTGGCGCCCGTGCCCATCGTTTCGCCGATATTGCGGGCCATCGGCTGGCTCACCGAGGCGTTGTATTGCACCCAGTCGAACTTCCAGATGTTCCACACCGGCGGATAGTTCACCGGCGCGTTGCCGACGGCATAGTTGCCCGCCTGAATGTGATCGCCGAACACGGTGTTGGCGATGCGCGCCAGCGCGTCGGTGCGGCCGTAGCCTTCCTCGGTCGGCACCAGGTGGTACCACTTCTCGTTGAATGCCATGCGGCCGAATTGACCGGCGACGTTCAGCATCTGCATCCGCAGCGCCCAGCGGCCGCCGCGGCCGGGCCCGAGCACCGCGTTGGCGAAGCGGTTGAACTTGAAGGGATTGGCGATCGTGCCGAGCAGCGTCGCCGCGAGCGTCGGCACGAAGTGGCCGATCTTGGAGTTGGTGAACGCGTGCAGCGCCGATCCGCCGTCGACCCGCAGCGCCGTCGTCGTGCCGTTGCGCGTGACGTTGATCTGGCCGGTGTGACAGGCGGCGCAGGACACATCCAGCATCTCCTCCTCGAGCTGCGTGTCGTAAGCCCTGGCGAAGCCGACCGGCAGATCGTCGGGATTGGCCGCGGTTGCCGGATCGACGACGAAGCCGTATCGGCGCATGATCGCCGGCGACGAGAGCTTCGTCGTCGACCACGGCATCTCGAGGTTCTTGAACCAGCTGTAGCGGAGCTCCTTCAGCTGCGCGCCCTGCGCCGTGTAGTAATAGGTCTGCCGCGGCGCCGCTTCCAGCCCGGGCCCCCAGCCCTGATCCGGATACACGACGCGATCGACGGTGTCGGGGGGCAGCATGCCGTCGCCGCGGTTGGTGCGCACGATCAGGACGATCGCGCCGGCGAGGGCGACGAAGGCAAGCGCCCCGACCGCCGCGGCCGCGAGCTTGAGCACCTGTCCGACCGTGATCGCGGCGAGCCGGTGCGCGATCGACGGCTGCGTCACGACGGGAACGGCCGCCGAGCTCAAACGCGCCTTCCGGCTGGCGGCCTCGGCGACCCGGCGGGCGCGGTTGATGCTGCCGATCGGGCGATCCCCGGGGAGCGCGTGCTCGGTGACGTCGATCGACCAGGCGTCGCACTCGGCCTGCGGCAGCGCGGATTTCGCCTGTAGCGTCAGCCGCGCCACGGTGTGGAACGGCGCCTGGCCCTCCGGCCACTCGACGCTGGCGTTCTCCACCCAGAAGCTCGGCTCCTGCGTCCGGCCGTCGAGCGTCATCGTCAACGGTTCGAGCAGCTGCAGCCCGAAGTCCCAGCTCGCCTGCTCGGCGTCGTCGTTGACGTGCCGCAGCAGGTCGTCGCGAAGCACGCTGGCACCCTTGCCGATCGGGTCGCCGGCGTTGCCGGCAGACGGCGTCGCCGAGTACTTGATAGCCTCGTCGCCGCCGTGCAGGAAGGGAACGTTGCTCCAGTAGCGCGTCTGCTGGTACGGATGCAGCGGTTGCCGCTGCTGCCGGATGCCGCGCACCGCCGTCTGGCCAAAGCCCTTCAGATCTGTGAACGACAGCGACAGCAGGGCGCGCAGGCGGCCGAGCCCGCCCGCGGCCCCCTGCACCCGCATGAAGGCCGCGAAGGCGTGTGCGTCGTTGATCGGAAAGGTCGTCGCGTTGTTCATCGAGTAGTCGAGCCGCACCGGCTGCGGCCCGAGCACGGCGGCCGGAACCTCGACCGCGAACGACAAGGCGCGCACGTCTGGATCGGAGTCGGGCTTGATCGTCGACGCCGCGTTGGCGAAGCGCACCGTCGCCTGGTAGGTACCTGGCTTGGCGAACAGCCCGCGCGCGAGGCGGGCGGCGAGCGCCGGGTCGGTCACCGACGCAGCGACGTCGAGCACCTCGAACGTGGCGCGGACGCAGACGCCTTTGGTGTGCGTGCCGCGCCCGAGCGGCCGCTTCTGCTGCCGGGCAAAACGCGCCTGCACCGCGAGAATTCCGGCGGTAATGTCGGCGATGTCGGTCTGTTCGCTGGGAAGCTTCCGCTCGAGATCCATCGTCATTCCTGTCTCCGAAATCGGCGTCCGTGCGCTGGTGAGGTCAACGGTGTCGTGGCCGTCGGTGAAGCAGGCGCGGGAGGATGCGAGTGGGCCTGCCGGAGGCCAGCGCGCTCGGCCGGCCTGCCACCAGCGGTCCGTGTCGATGTCATCGGGGAACGCGCGCAGTATACTCCGCGCCGTGAGCAATCCCGCCGACCGCTGGTGTCGCGTCCTCGAGACGGAGTACATCGCGCTGCACGGCGCGCCGCCGTTCGAGGGAAACGGTCCCGCGGAGGCCGACGCACGGCTGCACGCGCTGCACGCATGCATCCACAAGACGCCGACCACGGCCGTCTGCCTCTCGGGCGGCGGCATCAGAAGCGCGACCTTTGCACTCGGCGTGTTGCAGGGCCTCGCCAGAGTCGGCGTGCTTGGCGGGGTCGACTACCTGTCGACAGTGTCGGGAGGCGGCTACATCGGCGGCTGGTTCACCGCGTGGCTGCACCGCGAAGGGGCCGCCGGCCGCGCGGCGGTCCTCGACGCGATGGATCCGACGCACCGCATGCACTCCGACGAGTGCGGACCGGCGGCGGCAACGGCCGTCTCGCCCATTGATCGCGTGCGCCAGACCTGCCGGTACCTGGCGCCGACCGGCGGCATCGTGTCGGCCGACGTGTGGACGCTCGTCTCGACGATGGCGCGCAATCTCCTGCTCAACTGGCTGGTCATCCTGCCGCTGCTCGCCGCGGCGATGACATTGATGCACATCTACTTCGTCGGTCTGCGGTCGGTCGAGCGGCCGATCGTCGAGGCCGCAGGCGGCTGCCTCGCGCGCGGCGACGCCGCCTGGTGGTCGTTTCTGGCGACGTTCGGCTGTTTCGCCGTGACCAATGCCTACATCGTGCTCAATTTCGTCGGCTTCGGCGCGCTCTGGTCGCAGCAGCGCTTCCTGGCGTGGTTCCTGGCGCCGGCCGTGCTCGGCGCCGTCTCGCTGACCTTCTTCTGGTCGGCCTATCCGTGCGACATCAACCTTGTTGACGCGATCGTGGTCTCGGCGGTCGTCCCGGCCGCCGGCTGGATCGCCCTCGGCACGCTGACGAAACTGTTCACGGCGGCGCGTCCCGGCGACGGCGCCACGCTGCGCATCCGAGTCGGATTCCGGACGATCGTCGCCGCGCTCGCCGGCGGTCCGGTGATCGGCGGCGGTATCTGGTACGTCTGCACGCTCAACTACGGCTTCGGTCCAGGCGATCACCTGGAAGCCCTCTACGCGGTGTTCGGCGTACCGCTCGTGCTGGTACTGTCGCTGCTGCAGATTCTGGTGTTCGTCGGGATCGGCAGCAGCGAGCTCGACGACGCGGTCCTCGAATGGTGGAGCCGCTGTGGCGCGTGGCTTGCGATCGCCGCCGTGGTGTGGATGTCGACCGGCATCATCGTGTTCTACCTGGCCGATCTGATCGAGGCGGGCGTAGGCGCCGTCAGCCGCGCCATGGCGATGGATCAACGATCGGCGTCGGCGCTGTTCACCCTGCTGGTGCCGCTCGCCAGCTCGCTCGCCGGGCTGGCGTCGCGCGGCGGCAGCACGCCGGGACAGCCGTCAGCCGTGCGGCTCACACTGCAGAAGATCGCGCTGCCGCTCGTCATCGTCATTCTGCTGGCGACGATGGCGTGGGTCGACATGCGCCTCGCCCGCGCGCTCGGACACCACTGGCTGGCGCTCGGCCTGACGCTGGCCGGCGTCGGGCTCGGCGTCAGCGCCTTCATTCCCGTGAACCGCTTCTCGCTCCACGGCATGTATCAGCAGCGGCTGATCCGGACGTTCCTCGGCGCCTCGCGGCGCGACCGCCGCCCGAACGCCTTCACCGGCTTCGATCGCGATGATGACGTGCGCGTCCACCAGCTGAAGGACGTGCGGCCGCTGCACGTGATCAACACGACGCTCAATGCCGTCTCGTCGACCCACCTGGGCCGCCGCGAAACGCTGGCCCAGTCATTCACCTTCACGCCGTTTCATGTCGGCTGCCACGACCTCGGGTATCGTCCGGCCCACGAGTACGGGTCCGACGGCGGCGCGAAGGCCACCGGTCTCTCGCTCGGCATGGCGCTCGCCGTCTCGGGCGCTGCGGCAAGCCCGGCGATGGGGATGTACTCGACGAAGGCACGCGCGTTCCTGCTGACGCTGGCCAACGCGCGCCTTGGGCTGTGGTTCGGCAATCCCGACAGCGAGAAGCGCTGGCAGAGCAGCGAACCGGTGTTCAGCGTCGAGCCGCTGATGCGCGAGCTGCTCGGGCTGACCACCGACCGCAATCCGTACGTGTATCTGTCGGACGGCGGGCATTACGAGAATCTCGGTCTCTGGGAAATGGTCTCCCGCCGCTGCCGCTACATCGTCGTCTCGGACGCGGGCTGCGATCCGCAGTACACGTTCGACGATCTCGGCAACGCGGTCCGGCGCATCCGACTGGACCTGGGCATCCCGATTCTGTTCTCCGACCTCAACATCACTCGCGCGGGCCAGGGGTCGGCGAATCCGCACGTGGCGCTCGGACGGATCATCTACTCCGTCATCGACGGTCCAGGCGCGCCGGACGGCACGATTCTCTACATCAAGGCGACGCTTTCGGGCGACGAGCCGATCGACGTGCGGAATTTCGCGACGACCGACGCCGAGTTCCCACACGACACGACCGCGAACCAGTTCTTCGACGAAGCCCAGTTCGAGAGCTACCGCACGCTCGGCTATCACTCGGTGCTGATGGCCACCGGCGGCCGGCGCGATCTCACAACCGGCGCAGCGCTGTGCGACGCTGTGCGCGACGTGCTCGCCGCGCCACCTGGCGCCGCCGCCGGTTTCGCGACAGCCGCGGCGACGTAGCCGACGGTCGTGCTGTCGTGGCGAGATCCAAGACCCGGCGCGGACGGACCGCGCCGCGCAAGGGATCCGGCGGCTACGTCCCGGTCGTCAGCGCCGCGAGTTTGAGGACGGTGTTCCAGTTGCGGCCGGTGCCGTGCACCTTCAGGATCCTGCTCACGATCACGCTGGCCTTCGAGTTCCCCTGGCCGTCCGGGAAGTACATATAGAGATGTCGACCGTCGCAGCGGATGACCTCCGGACCGGTGATCGCCGCCTGCGCTGCGTCGACGACGGCGTGGCCGAGCGGTTGCTTGTAGAGGATCAGGAGCATGCGGCTCGGATCCTTTTTCGCTTCGGCCTTCAACGGATTGCCGTCGATGGCCGCTCGCAGTTCGCCGACCGTACGGACGTGAAAGTCGCAGGTCACGCCCAGACGCTTCTTCGCTTCCGCCTCGAGCCGCGCTTCGAGCGAGGCGGTCGGCGTCGCGGCGGCGCGAAACACCGCGTTGCCGCTCTGCAGCAGCGTCTTGGCGTCGGCGAAGCCCATCGCCGTCAGCATCTCGCGCAGCTCCGCCATCGCGACCATCTTGTTGCCGCCCACGTTGATGCCTCGGAGGAACGCGACGTACCAGGTCATCGCAGGCGCTTCCCTTCTTCGCAGGCCGCGATCAGCGTCTGCAGTCTCGCGAGCCGCGTCGCTTCGCGCTTCGCGCTCATCACATACCACCCCATGATCTTGCGGTAGCCAGGCGGCTGCGCCTCGAAAAACGTCCACGCCTGCCTGCACTTCTTCAGCATCGACGCGTATGGCTCTTCAAGCCGATCGCGCCGCTGCTCGTAGGCGTAGATGCCGGACCTGTTCTCGCGCCGGGCCGCGAACGCCTTGTCGCCGGCGGGAAGCACGCGCCTCTCGGTAGCCAGCTCACTGATCCGCCTGATGTTCACCGCGCTCCAGATGCTGGTGGCGCGCCGCGGCGTAAAGCGGATCGTGTAGCGGTGCTCGTCGATCGACTTGCGGATGCCGTCGATCCATCCGGCGCACAACGCTTCGTCCACCGATTCCGGCCAGGTGATGCTCGCGTGGCCGGAGTCCTTCTTATAGAACCCGACCCACAGCTCCTCCGCTTTCAGGTGGTTCGCCTTGAACCACTTGCGCAGGTCCGCCGGAGTCTTGAAATACGTGATCTTGGTCGGCGTCGGCACGGCGGGTTTACTATAGCCCCGAGGAGTTCACCATGCCGCACCCCGCATCCGCCGCCGCCCCGCTGCCGGACTCCGCCGAATGGAACCGACTTCGCTGCTCCTTCTGCGGCAGGGACGCCAACCACGTCCGCTTCTTGAGCGCCGGCGTCGCTGGCGGAAAAATCTGCGACGCCTGCTGCTTCAAGGCGTTCGTGATCTTCGCCAGAGCGTGGCTGCGGCGACCGTTCGTAAGCCGGACCTGAAGGTCCGGCCTACAACCGAAGACGGCGCGGGCGACGTCGAAATGCCTCATGGGCCGCTGATCGCTGCTGGGCGAGCGAGCCACGCGAGCGAGCCACGCGAACGGAGCGCGCCGGCGAGCGGCGCGCGAGAGAGTGTGTAGGGGAGTCCGAGGGGCAAAGCCCCTCGGATGTTAGATATTGTGCTCTTGGATCGGGCGCACTTCGATCGATCCGAGCTTCGCCGACGGAATGCGCGCGGCGATCTGGATGGCCTCGTTCAGGTCCTTGGCTTCGATCAGGTAATAGCCGCCGAGCTGCTCCTTCGTTTCGGCAAACGGGCCGTCGGTCGTCGACGTGCGTCCACTGCGGACACGGACGGTCGTCGCATTGCGGGTCGGCTGCAGATCGTTGCCGCCGAGGTACTGCCCGCTGCCGCGCAGGTCATTCGTGAACGCGAAGTACTCCTTCATGAGCGCTTCACCGTCCGACTTCGACATCGCCGCCAGCTTCGCTTCCTCGTCGTAAATAAGGCACAGATACTTCATGGCTGTTGAGCCCTCCGCCTACTTGTCGCGGGGACCGGCGGAAATCGACACATTCACGTAAAAGAGATCGGTCGCCACCTGGAATTCGTCTTGTTTGAGCTGTGTTTTCATGAGTTTCCAGTCTGTCGTCGGGTGCAGCACGTCCCACGCACCGGGCCGCCCCGCCTTGATTGGCATGTTGAATCCGCGCTCCTCAGCCTTCCACCGGTAAGCCAGCGTCCCCTCCGCCTGGTTGAAGGCGACTTCGAGCGTCGGTAACTCGGCCCGCCGGAGGTACTCGTCGAACACCGGCGTCAGGTCCTGTCCAAGCCTCGTGTTGACGAAACCGACCAGGTCTTCGGTGAGGATGTTCTGGTACTTGAAGTGCTGGAAGAGGTCGTGGATCAGCGCAAACCACCTGGCGTCGTCGTCGACGACGCTGCGGAGCGTGTTCAGGAAGAGGGCCCCCTTGAAATACATGTCCTGCGACGGCGTACGGTGGATCCCGCGCTGGGTGACGATCGGCTCGCGGTTCCTGACTTTCGCCTTGTAGCCGTTGGTGTATTTCAGCGCGTCCTCGCGGCCGAAGAGACGTTCGACGTAGAGGCATTCGAGATACGTCGTCCAGCCCTCGTGGATCCACATGTCGGAGACGTCGGCCGCCGACACCGCGTTGCCGAACCATTCATGGCCGCTCTCGTGGATGATGATGAAGTCGAACCTCGGACTGACGCCGACGCCGGTCCAGTCACGCTCGAGATAGCCGTTGGCGAAGTGGTTGCCGTAGGTGACGGCGCTCTGGTGCTCCATCCCTGAGTACGGCACTTCGATCAGCTTGTAGCCGTCCTTCTTGAAGGGATACTCGCCGAAGTAATGCTCGTAGGCCTCGATCATCCCCTTGGCCTGGGCGAACTGGATCCTCGCCTTGTCGAGGCTGCCGGGCATGACGTAGAAATCGAGCGGCTGGTCGCCGAGCTTGTCCGCGAAGTGGACGTATTTGCCGATGTTGAGCGAGACGTCGTAGTTATTGATCGGATAGTGGATCTTCCAATCCCAGCGGGTATAGCCGTCCTCGAGGTCCGTCTTCTCCACGAACGCGCCGTTCGACACGTCGACGAGATCGCTGGGGATCGTGACGCTGAGGTCCATGTTCTCGACCTCGTCGCGCCACTGGTCCTTGTTCGGCCACCAGATCGCCGCGCCTTCACCTTCGCACGCGGTAAAAATCCAGTCGTTGCCGTCGGGATCCTTGCGGAAAACGAATCCGCCGAACCGGCCGACCTCCTTCGGGCTGCCCGAATAGTAGAAGTCGATCGAGTATGTCTTCCCCGCCTCGAGCGCCTTGGGGAAATCGACCCAGACAGTGTTCAGCTCGCGCTCGTACTTGAGGGGCGCGTCGGCGAGCAGAATCTTGTCGACGTCCAGGTTGGCATAGAGATCGAGCTGAATGCGCGAGTCGTCCTTCAGCATTTTGAAGCGGATCGTGTTCTTCCCTTCGATCCAACCGATCGGACGCCCGTCGCGATCGAATTTCTTCGCGGGATCCACCTTGATGTCGAGGTGGTAATACAAAAGGTCGTTATTGGCGCGGTAGCGTCCGTACTCACCGCGCAGGACGTCGGCACGGGTCGGCGGCGGATCGATCGGCCGCGGCGCCGGGGCCGCTTGCGGGGTTGCTTGAGGCTGCGCCTGGGCGAGGAGCGCGGTCAGCAGAATCGGTGCGAGCATACGGCCCAATCATGCCTCAACTGGGCCGCCGCAACGGCTCGAGGAATTCGAGCCAGAGGCCGTGCGTTCGCGACGGCGGCACGAACACGCTGCGGCTGTTGCGGGTTGTGACGATGGCGAGTGGCGTCGGTTGCCCGCGATCCAGGATGGCGCGCGCCGCGGCGAGATCGCCGACCCGCAGCGTCGCGCCGACGACGCGGCGGCCGGCGACGAGTTGACGCGAGCCGGGGAGAAGAATCACCTCTCCCTCCTGCAGCCGCGCAACCGACGCGTGCATGGCGTCCGGGACGCGGACGTCGGCGTCGGCGACCGCGGCGCCGAGGCCGTCGAGCAGCTCACGCTCGCGCGAGAGATCGTCGCCGGCAAGCCAGACACGGACCAGCGACTCCGCGGTGTTGACGTGCGCAAAATGCTCGGGCCGATCGGTCGGCGACGCGTTACGACCCGAGAGAAAGAGGTAGCCGAGCGCCGGATCCTGCGGAAAGTCGATGGCGCCGGCGTCACGCGCGTGCGGAATCCTCAGTTGCGCGAGCCGCGCGTCGGCGGCGGTCATGTCGGGCGCGAAGAGCGCGAAGAATGCCGGCCCGTCTCCCTGCGCGAGATGCTGCCGGTAGGTTCTGGTCAACGCGTCGCGCGCCGCCGGCGCGGTGATGAGCTCCAGTTCGGTCCCGTCGGTGAACTTGACGTGCTGGTTCTGGATCCCGTCGTCGTGCGAGCGGCCAGGCTTCAGCGCAAAGCCGAGCGCGCGATAGTCGGCCGCTGCCCGCGCGAGATCGCTGACGGCGATCGGGACGTGATCGAGGCCGGTGACGGTGGCCGCGGACGACGCGAGCAGGAGGGCGCCCAGGACGGCCGTCAGGATGCGCACGTCGACAGACCCTAACTCATAAATGCCCGGCAACGCGAGTGAGCGCCGCGACCGCAGTCCCGGATCGGACTAGAATCCTGCAGCCATGCCGCTCACCGAAGGCGCACGCCTCGGCCCCTACGATATCGGCGCCCGCCTCGGCGCGGGCGGGATGGGCGAGGTCTATCGTGCGCGTGATACGCGCCTCGATCGCGAGGTCGCGATCAAGGTCCTGCCGGCGCCGCTCTCGTCAGATCCCGAGGCACGGGCACGCCTGAGGCGCGAAGCGCGGGCGCTCTCGCAGTTCTCCCACCCCCACATCTGCGCGATCTACGACGTCGGGGAACACGCCGACATCGACTACGTGGTGATGGAGCTGGTGCCGGGAGAGACACTGGCCGCGCGGTTGGCGCGCGGGCCGCTCAAGCTTTCTGAAGTCGTCGAGTTCGGCGCCCAGATCGGCGAGGCGCTGGAGCGCGCCCACCGCGCCGGCATCGTGCATCGCGATTTGAAGCCGGGCAACGTCATGCTGACGTCCTCAGGCGCGAAGCTGCTGGATTTCGGACTCGCGAAGCCGATAGCGCCGCTCGCCCAGAGCCCCTCGGCGGAAGGTGCTACGTTCGTCCGTTCCGCCGTGACCGCGGTGGGAACGGTGATCGGCACGCTCCAATACATGGCGCCGGAACAGATCGAGGGCCGGGCGGCCGACGCGCGCAGCGACATCTTCGCGCTCGGGCAGGTTCTGTTCGAGATGACGACGGGGCGCCGTGCCTTTGAAGGCCAGAGTGCCTCGGCTATCGCCGCGGCGATCCTCACAGTCGATCCGCCGGCACTGTCGTCGCTGCAGCAGGGGGCGCCGCCGTTGCTCGACCACCTGGTGCGCGTCTGCCTCGACAAGAGTCCGGACAGGCGTTGGCAGTCCGCGCAGGACGTGGCCGTGGCGCTTCGGACAATCGAGGTCCCGACTCGGGCGGATCGTCCGCCGCCTGGCACCCGGCGCGGCGTGGCCTGGATCGCGTGGGTGCTGGCAGCGGCCGGCGTCGGGGCCGCGCTCGCGCTGTGGCTGAAACCGGCGGGATCGGCCCCGGCGCAGCCGATGCCGGTGACATTCAGCGTGCCGCCACCGCCTGGGAGCAACTTCCCGAGCTCGGTGGAAGAGACCGAGATGGCACTCTCGCCTGACGGCACCCGCCTCGCCTTCATCGTCGCCGGCGGGGGTATCTGGATTCGCCCGCTCGCGTCGGTCACCGCTTCGCCGCTCGCCGGGGCCGAGGGGGCGAACGGTGCGTTCTGGTCGCCCGACGGCCGCGCCATCGGCTTTTTCCGCGGCGGCATGCTGAACCGGGTCGATAGCGGGGGCGGCCCGGTCGTACCCCTCTGCAGCGTCTTGAAGTCGACGGGCAACACCGGGACGTGGGGGACGGACGCGATCGTCTTTGCGCCGATTACCGGCGTCGCGCTCGTTCGCGTCGCAACGGCGGGAGGCGCGGCGGTCGAGATCCTGAAACCAGATCCGGCGCGCCACGAGACGCGGTTGATCCAGCCGCACTTTCTTCCTGACGGCCGGCGGTTTCTGTACACCGCCTGGCGTGACGACCGGACGTCGCGGCTGATGCTCTGGGAACCGGACAAAGCGCCTCGCGAGGTCATGACCGTGACCTCGAACGTCGAGTACGTCGAACCCGGCTACCTGCTCTACGTCAGCGAGGGCACGCTTCTCGCCCGTCGCTTCGACGCCGTCACGGCGACGGTTTCCGGCGATCCGGTGGCGGTGGCGCAGCCGGTGAACTACATGGTGATTCCGGGCACGGCGCATTTCACCGCTTCGCGCACCGGGGTGCTCGCCTACCAGTCGCACCGTGATCAGGCGCGCGTGGCGTGGTTCGATCGCACCGGACGCGAACTCGGGACGGCGCTGAAGACGGGCATCTATCAAAGCCTGCGGCTGACGCCGGACGGCCGGTCTCTGCTCTTCGTCCATGGCACCCCCGGCGTCGGCACCTTCGACGTGTGGACGCTGGATCTCAATCGCGGCATCGAAACGCGTACCACTTCCGACGCGGGCAACGAGATCGATCCTCTGATGACGCCGGACGGATCCAGGCTTCTCTACAGCGCTGGACCCTATGCCGCGCCGAAAATCCTGGTTCGCGACCTCGCCAGCGGCGACGAGCGTCCGCTGCGGGCCGCGCCGAACGCGGCGCTGCAGGAGGCCGACGACGTCGCGCCCGATGGACGATTCGCGATTTTTCGCGAACGTGGACCGAGCGGCACGTCCCAGCTGTTGAGCGTCCCGCTCGCTGGCGGCGACGCCACACCGCTGCTCGATCCCCGCTTCAACTACAGCGGGGCGCGGTTCTCGCCGGAGGGAACGTGGCTCGCGATCAATTCCGACGAGTCCGGCGGTCCGGAGATCTACCTCGTCCGATGGCCGGGAGGGCGGGACAAGATCCGCGTATCGGCCGACGGCGGCCAGGCCCCCCGGTGGGCCCGCGACGGTCGCGAACTGTTCTACGTATCGAAGGGCGGTCTGATGAGCGTGCCGGTCTCGCGCGATCATCCCGGCAACGCGCGGCTGCTCCTCGACAGCGCCCGAACCGGCGTCTGGTCCGACTTCGACGTAGCGGCCAACGGACGATTCGTCGCCATCGTGTCGGAATCGATCGGCGCGCAGCAGCCGTTGACCGTCATGGTGAACTGGCGGTCCCGTTGATACGCCTTCGCGCCGGCATCCTTCGACGCCGACTCGAGGCCGTCACGCGCCCCGCCTGAGCGCGAGGCGCGCGCCGAGCACGCTCAGCGACACGAGCAGGACCAGACCGAGCAGCCCGAGGAGCTTGTCGATCGCGCCGACACCCGTCCACTGCAGGTAGTGCACGCGATACAGCGCGTCGATACGATCGGTGTCGCGGCCGCGCTGCTGCAGCGCCAGCCGGCTCCAGTCGAGCGTCACAGTGACGCCGGTCGTGGTGTGGGCGATCGCGTCGACCTGGGTCGCGACGTGGCCGTAGCGATCGGGGTTGGCGAGGAAGGCATCCTCGAACAGCAGCCGCAGCTTCTCGGGCGGCGGCACCGGCGTAATCTTCGACGTCGCCGGATCCAGATTCCGCCAACCCGTGTCGGTGCGCACCAGCAGATGGCTCCCGAGAATCGTCTTGAGCAGGCGCGCCTCGCGCCACGGCTGCGCGCGCAGCACCAGGTTGTCGTCGAGCGGATAGGTCCGGATGGCGAGCGGCTCGTAGGCGCCGGCATATCCCGGCTTGACGAAGAACACGGCGCCGGTGATCGCCCAGCCGAGACAGGGCAGCAGCAGCACCACGCCGAGAATGCGGTGAAGCGATCTGGTCGTCACGGTGGCCACGATCCTAACCTACCTATAATGCCCGCATGCAGACACGATTCGCCGCGGCCTGGCTCGGGCTCCTGTTCGCAGGGGCCGCGGCCGTCGCAGGCGCGCCGCAGCCGGCCCCGCTCGACGGCGTGATCAACGCGATGGCGTTCCGCAACATCGGCCCGTTCCGCACCGCCGCCTGGGTGACGGCGGTTGACGTGCCCGAGACCCCCTTGCACGATCATCTCTACACGATCTACGCCGCGAGCCGCAGCGGCGGGCTGTGGAAGACGACGAACGCCGGGACGACCTGGACGAACGTGACCGACAGCATCGGCGCCGAGGCCATGGGTGCCGTGGCGGTGGCGCCGTCGAACCCCAATGTCGTCTGGATCGGCGAGGGGGATCAGGCGAACGCCCGCTCGTCGATCTCGGGCAAGGGCGTGTTCAAGTCGACCGACGCCGGCGCGACCTGGCAGTTCATGGGACTGCCCGACTCGCACCACATCGCCCGAATCGTCATCCACCCGACCAACCCAGAGATCGTCTACGTCGCCGCCATGGGACATCTGTTCTCGAAGAATGCCGAGCGCGGCGTATTCAAGACGGGCGACGGCGGCAAGACGTGGCGAAAGGTCCTCTACGTCAACGACGGCGTCGGCGCCATCGACCTGGTGATCAACCGCAAGGCACCGGCGACGCTCTACGCCGCGATGTACGACAAAGATCGCAAGCCGTGGCAGATTGTCGAGAGCGGCCCCGAGAGCGCCGTCTACAAGAGCGAGGACGGCGGCGAGAAGTGGACGCGGCTGGGCGGCGGGCTGCCGACCGGCCGCATCGGCCGCATCGGCCTCGACATCTACCAGAAGAACCCGCTCGTGCTCTACGCCCTGCTCGAGAATCAGAATGCCAGGCCCGGCGGCCCGGCCCGCGAGGTCAGCCCGACCAGTCCGCTCGCCGCCGGGATCATCGGCAACGAGCTGTATCGCACCGACGACGGCGGCCGGACGTGGCGGAAGGTGACCGACGTCAACGTCGCCGGCGGCAAAGCGCCCTACTCGTTCAACCAAATCAAGATCGATCCGCAGGACGACCGGACTGTCCTCGTCACCAGCGATTCGATGTACGTCTCGCGCGACGGCGGCCGCACCTGGTCCTCGGACTTCATGCGGGGCGTGTTCGGCGACTTCCGCGCCATGTGGTGGGATCCGCGCGACAAGGACCGGATCATCCTCGGCAGCGACGGCGGCGTCAACGTGTCGGTCGACGGCGGCAGAACCGGCGACTACTCTCCCAACATGGGCGTCGGCGAGCTCTACGCGGTCGGCGTCGACATGGACGATCCCTACAACGTCTACGGCGGCATGCAGGACCACGACTCGTGGAAGGGGCCGAGCAACGGTCCGACCGGCCGCATCACCCTCGAGAACTGGGTCACGGTCGGCCCCGGCGACGGCATGTACAACGTCGTCGATCCGACCGACAGCCGCTGGGTCTACAACACGCGCGAGCTGAACTCGATGGGCCGCATGGATCAGAAGACCGGCATGCGCACGCCCATCGCCCCGTCACGCCCGGCGGGGCAGCCGCGGCTGCGCTACAACTGGATCGCGCCGATCGCGCTGTCGCCGCACAATCCGAAGATCGTCTACGCCGGCGCGCAGGTGCTCTTCCGTTCCTTGAACCAGGGCGACACGTGGGAGGAGATCAGCCCGGACCTCACCACCAACGATCCCGACCGGATCGGCAGGAACGTGCCGTTCTGCACCATCACTTCCATTTCGGAGTCGCCGGTGAAGGCCGGCATCATCTGGGTGGGCACCGACGACGGCCGGGTGCAGATGACAGCCAACCACGGCGGCACCTGGACCGACCTGACGCCGGCGCTCTCCGCGGCGGGAGCCCCCGCAGATCGCTGGGTCAGCCGCGTCTTCGCCTCCCCCTTCGACCCGGGCACCGCGTTCGTGGCGAAGAACGGCTTCCGCAATGACGACTTCGCACCCTACCTGTACAAGACGGCCGACGGCGGCAAGACCTGGACCTCGATCGCGGCCAACCTGCCGGTCGCGCCGATCAACGTGGTCGTGCAGGATCGCAAGGCGAGGAATCTGCTGATCGTCGGGAACGACAGCGGTGTGTTCGTCTCGGTGGACGGCGGCGGGACGTGGACGCAGATGAAGGCCAACCTGCCTGCCGTCGCGGTCCACGATCTCACCATTCATCCGCGCGAGAACGATCTCGTGCTCGGCACCTACGGCCGCGCGTTCTGGGTGGGTCACATCTCGCCGCTGCAGGAGCTGTCGGCCGCGCTGCTCGAGGAGCCCGCGCATCTTTTCGAGATCGAGCCGCGCGCCCGCTACGACTTCAGCGAACAGGGGATGAACTATCACCTCTTCGGCGACAAGTACGTGGAGGTGCCGAACGAGCCCGAGGCGCTCGCCGTCAACTATTACCTGAAGGCGGATGCCGGCGCGGCGGCGAGGATCACCGTGAAAGACTTCAGCGGCGCAGTGGTCCGGACGCTCGACGGTCCGGCGAAAGCGGGACTCAACCGCGCGCTCGTCCCGCTTGGAAGCGGCGGCGGACGCGGCCGCGGTGGCGCGGCGCTCACGCCGCTGGCCGTCGGCGATTACACGGTGACGCTCGACGTCGGGGGACAGGCGCTGACCAGGCCCGCCCGCGTCCGGGAGCGCATTCCCCGGACCTGGTAGGGCCGCCAGGCCGGCGCGGATGCCGTCACCGCCACTGCGGATCGTAGCCGCGCCGCCGCACCCGCTGCTCGACGCGGAGGCTGATCATGAACAGCAGGATGACCTCGAACAGGGCGATGAACGCATAGACGGCGAAGCGGGTAAACGCCTCCGGGTGCGGGAAGCAGGGAATACCGTCGTCGATGCACTTGCGGACCACCACGTCGATCTGGATGTGTTCGCGCATGATCAGCGCGAACGCGCTCCCGAACATGATGACCGTGCCCAGCAGGTTGCCGAAAATCGGCTGATCGTTCAGCCAGAGCGGCAGGGCGAAGAGAAGGCCGACCAGCGGGGTCACCGTCAGCTCGATCGTGATCCAGTACCAGCTGAGTCCGTTCATCGTCTTCGAGCGGGCTGACCCGCCGTGTGCCCGCGTGATTCGATCCGTGCGCTCATCCGCTATTGGCCTGGATGATACGTTCGCTCGGTGTGACCCTTGAGCTGCGGCGGGTAGAAGTACACCTCGCGCAGATTCCCCGTTGTGTACCGTTCGGCCTGATCGTCGAAATGCTTCGACGCCGGGTCGCCGCTCTCGCCGCCCGCGGTCACGGCCCGAGCGTGGACGGCGTCGGCCCCGAACTCGACGACCGCGACGAAACTGTTGCCGCTCGTACCGTACATCTTCTTCGTGCCCGGATACGTCCGCGCACCGAACGAGGCGAGCGAGCCCCAGGTCGCCGACGAGAACATCACCGGGATGCTCGGCTTATTGTCGTCGAACTGCTGGACGATCGCATCGTCGTTGCGCTGGAACCGGTTGATCCGGCCCCAGGGCGTCTTCCAGGTGCCGAAGTCGGCCGTCAACCTGTCGGCCGCCGCCGCGAGGTTCCGCACGAGCTGCTCCGGCTCGGGCGCCGGGCCGCCGCCGCGGCGCCCGCCGTCACGAACGGCGCCCTGCTGGGAGTAGTAGACGGCCAGCGAATTCGCGATCGAATCGACGCCCCAGCGGAAATCCCAGGTGCGGAGCACCGCAATCGGCTCCGCGGTCTTCTTCCTCACCTCGCTCGTCTCCGGCAGCGAGTCCCAGGCGCGGACGAGCGCCGGAATAGAGATAGCGAACGCCGGCTGATAGGCATCGAAGGCCGCGTCGATCAAGCCCTGGACCGTCAGATCCCGCTTCCCGCCGAGGACCCGGAGCGCGTGGACGCCACGTGGCATCTCGACGTGGCTCTTCTCGACGTACGGCGGGTACTTGGCGCGATCGATTGAGCTCTTGCCGGCCGCGTCCCAGGGCCAGTCGTTCGAGTTGTAGGCGAACCCGCTGGGCGGATTGACGAGGTGCGGCACCTCGTCGTTCGACAGCAGCCCCTGCCATTCGGTGGCGGGATCGCTCCCGTCGACCGGACGGCTCCAGTCGAACCGCGGGTCGCGCTTCGGCATGAAATTGGTGAAGAAGAAGCCGATGTTGCCGTCCGCGTCGGCGTACAGGGTGTTGTTCGAGGAGTTCGCGTGCAGATCCATGACCTGACGGTATTCAGCCAGGTTCGTCGCCTTGGTGCGGCGGAATGACTGCGTCAGCGCCTTCACCGGCTCCTGCATCATCCGGACGGCGACCCATTGGCCGTCCACCTCGCGGACGATCGGACCGTGATGGGTGCGATAGACGGTGAACTCGCGCGAGGACATGCCGCCCGCGGTCCGGTAGGGGACGACGATTGTCTCGGCGGTCACCGGTCGCTCTTCGGTGCCGTACCGGTACACGTAACCGCTCCCCTTCTTCGACACCGTCTCGAGGTACTCATCGACGCCGTCGCCGCCACTCGTGGTGTGCATCCAGCCGACGCGCGGGTTGAAACCCTGGTAGATGAACAACTGCCCCCAGGTCGACGCCCCGTAAGCGTTCAAGCCCTCGCCGCTGGTCATCTGCAGTTCTGAGCGGAAGAAGAACGACGTGTGCGGGTTGATGAGCAGCAGCGGCTTGTGATTCGTGGTGTTCGCCGGACCGATCGCGATACCGTTCGACCCGCGCGGCTCGCTGTCGTCTGGTGCCGCGTCGCCGGCGGCATCCCGCCCCGGGGCCGGAGACGCGCCGGCAGACCCGTAGAAGCGCTCGAGGCCCTGAAGCGACACGCTTTCGATGTCGCCGCCGATCGAGCCCTCGCTGAACGTCAGCGCCATCCAGGGCTCGAAGTGCGCAATGACCCGCGGCTTCACCGACGGATGCGTCGCCAGGTAGTAGTTCAGGCCATCGGCCCACGCCGTCATCAGCGCCTTCAGCCAATCGGGGCTCGTGGCGTAGGCGGCCTGCATCGCGTCGGGCCTGATGAAGATCTTCATGCGCAGGTCGCGCCAGACCGCGCTCTCCCCTTCGGCTTCCGCCAGCCGTCCCTGCGAATTGATGAAGTTGGTCTCGACGCGGTTGAAGTCGTCTTCCGCCTGCGCGTAGATCATCCCGAAGACGGCGTCGGCGTCGGTCTTTCCGCTGACGTGGGCGATCCCCCAGTCGTCTCGAACGATGGTGACGCCCTGGGCTTCGTGCTGCAAGCGCGCCAGGTCCGCCGACCCCGACGGCACCTGCCGGCCGGGAGCAAGCGCCAGGAAGACGCATACGACGAGCAGGAACCTGGGCATCCAGGGATCTTACAACCTGCGCGGTGTCACATCGTCGGCTTCGGCGAGCAGCTGACGAACAGCCCCTTGACGTCCTTCGAGGTGCGCACGGCGCTGTAGAAGCCGTCGATGAAGTCACGCACGGTCTGCCGCGTCTGTTTCGTCATGCCGGGAATCTGGTCGGGGAGGGCGCGGATCTCGTCCTTTTTGGCGACGAAGTTCGCGATGTAGGGATCCACCCGCTCCTGGTTGCGGCACGGGCCCCGGTAGAGCCGCTCGGTGACGCTCTTGATCAGGAGTCCGCGCGCCGGGATGGCATACGGGGGGTTGACCAGCCCCGAGAGATCGAAGTCGTAGGGGACGAGGAGCAGCGTCCGGTCGGGCCGCTGCACGATGCACACGTTATGCAGCGCATAGAGCGACATGTCGGTATTGCCAATCATGAACTCGAGGATCATCGCCGGCATCAGCGAATCGGAATCGACGTCGTCGAACATCAGCCGCGGCAGCTTGACGGTGCGGCCTTCCAGGCGGCGCGCCACGTCGGTGTCGTCCTCGAGAAACATGCCGAGACGCGTGCCGATCGGTTTTCCGACCGGATCCACGTACGAGACCCTGGCGAGCCGCGCGCGGAAGGATTGCTTCGTGACGACGTTGTAGATGCGATATGCGAGGTACTCACGGAGCAGGAACTGCTCGAAGTCGCCGCCGCCCGCGCACTGCACGACCAGCTTCAACCCCTCCTGGTGGGCGAACACGCTGCCCTTGCCGGCAGACTTCTCGAACTCGACACGGAGCGGCACGTAGTCGCACGTCCGGGCCATCCGGCGCACGTGCCCGCGCGCTCCGAACGTCACCGCGATCTCGGTGTTGTCGCTCAGCCGCAGCGTGCCCGGGTACTTCTGCTTGCTGTCGGGATTGTGATCCTTGTTGATTGTCTTGAAATCGCCGACCAGCGTAATCGGCAGGATGTCGTCCTGCGCGAAGAGCGGGAGTCCCTCAGAGGTCGCCCGCTGCTCCTTCATCTTCTCCGGCGACGGCCAGGGCTGAACGAGCTTGAGCAGCGGGTTCTTTTTCGGCGGCGGCGCGGGCGTCTGGCCCTTCTGCACAGGCGCCGGGACGGCCAGGAGGAGACTCGCGAGGAGGACTGCTGAGCGCACGCGCGGCATTGTAGCCGCAGTCGAGGCAACCGCCGACCGCGAACCGCCCGGATCGTCTGACTCGGGGCGCCCCGCCGCCCAATTGGACCTAGGCCGGGGCCGCCGCCGCGGCGGCAGCTCGGTCGCGCCGGACCGTCTCGGCCGCAGCCGCCGGGCGGGCGCCCGCGATCGTAACGATGCCCCAGCCAAGCCCGGGCAGGTCGTTACGCCACAAGACGTCGCCGGTCGCGGGATCCAGGCGATACAACCGCCCCTTCGACGCCGCGAACAGATCGCCGTCGACGATCATCGCCTCGACGAATTCCCCGCCCTTCAAGTCCGCCGTCCAGATCGTGTCGCCGGTAGCGCGATCGACGGCGATCACGGTTCCGCGCGCGCCGACAAACAGCGGCGTGCTTCGTGCAGCCATGGTGTCCCCTCCACTCAGGAGATACGTCCGCGAGGTAACAACGGTGCAACGGACACGCCACCGAGCCCGCAGGTCCGCGGGACGCGCGCCTCACGCAGGCTGGACGACTCTGCGCCCTCTCCGTCACAAGCGGCGGGGCGGTCGGGCGTTACATCACGTCACGTCTCCCGGACGTTCAGGTCCGGCGTCTCCGCCGCTTACTTGATGACACCGCGACCGCGCAGCCAGGTCGCCAGCAGGGACGACCAGGGCGCCAGCGCCGGAATGTCGTTCGCCAGGCCGACCCCGTGCGCCCCCTTCTCGAAAACGTGGAGTTCGGCCGGCACGCCGGCCTTGCGCAAGGCGAGGTAGTAGTGCACGGCGTTTTCCGCCGGCACCGTCGTGTCTTCGTTGGTCTGGAAGATGAACGTCGGGGGCGTGTTCGGAGTCACCGCGTTCTCGCCCGACAGCCGCTTCGCCAGATCCGGATCGGGCGTCTCGCCGAGAAGATTGCGCTGCGATCCCTTGTGGGTCCACTCGGCGGTCATCGAGATGACGGGGTAGCCGAGGACGGCGAAATCGGGCCGGCTGCCGGCGCGATCGACGACATCGGCGGCCTGCGGGTTGCCGGCGTCACTCCAGGTGCTGGCGGTCATGGCGAGGTGTCCGCCGGCGGAAAAGCCCATGATCCCGATGCGCGAGGCATCGAGACGCCAGTCGGAGGCGTGCGATCGCAGCGTGCGGATGGCGCGCTGAGCGTCGCCGAGTTCGACCGGATGGTGATACTTCGGGCCGAGGCGGTACTTGAGCACGAACGCCGCGACACCGAGTGAGTTCAGGAAGTTGGCGACCTGCCGGCCCTCGTGATTCGACGCGAGGTTCTGATAGCCGCCGCCAGGACAGACCACCACCGCCGGCGTGCCGTCACGCATCGTGCGTGGAAGAAAGACGGTGATGGTCGGCACGTCGGCGTCTTCCGAGCCCTGGGCGCCAGGCGCCGAGCCGCTCCACAACGAGATGACCTGTCCGTCCTTGATCGGCAGCGGCGGCGGCGCCTGGACGATGGTCGCCATCACCAGCAAAGCGGCAATCATGCTCACTTCCTCCCGCGCGGGCTCACCGCGCCTTCAGTTCGCCGTGCCCGAGCGACGCGATCGCGGCCGGCAGCTCGTGCGCCAGCAGGCCGTCGCGCGCGATCGTCAGGCCAACGTCGCGCAGCAGGCCGTCGGTGAGTCCGTAGATCCAGCCGTGCACCGTCAGCGGCTGCGCCCGCCGCCAGGCATCGAGCACGATCGTCGTGCGGCAGACGTTGGCCACCTGGCTGAGCACGTTCAGCTCGGCGAGCCGCGCGATGGCGGCCGCATCGGCCATGCCGCGCGAAAACAGCTGCGGATGCTGATCGGCTACGTCCTGCACGTGGCGGAGCCAGTTGTCGGTGAGGCCAAGCTCGGTTTTCTTCCACGCCGCCTCGATGCCGCCGCAGCCGTAGTGGCCGCAGACGATCACGTGCTCGACCTTGAGCACGTCGACCGCGAACTGCAGCACCGACAGGCAGTTGAGATCGGTGTGAACGACGACGTTGGCGACGTTGCGATGGACGAACAGCTCGCCCGGCGCGAGCCCGACGATCTCGTTCGCCGGCACTCGGCTATCTGCGCAGCCGATCCACAGATAGCGCGGCGCCTGCTGCCGCGACAGCCGGCTGAAAAATCCCGGGTCGCGCGCGTTCATGCCTTCGGCCCAGCGCCGGTTCTTCTCGAAGAGCTCCTTGGCGTCGTCGCTCATTCGGCGTGTACCTTATCAGACCGCGGTTGCGGTACCGTATCTCCGATGACTGCTCCGCCCAAGCGCGTCCTTGTGGTCGGCATGGGCCACATGGGCCTGAGTCACGCCTCCGCCTATGCCCGGATTCCGGGTTTCACGCTCGCCGGCGTGTGTGCGCGGAGCATTCAGACACAGACGCTGCCGCCGGAGCTCGCCGCCGCCCCGCGATTCGCGTCGTTCGACGAGGCGCTCGCCGCATCGACGCCGGATGTCGTGTCGATCAACACGTGGCCCGACACGCACGCGGGCTACGCCATCCGGGCGCTCGAGGCCGGCGCCCACGTGTTCCTCGAGAAGCCAATCGCGGAGACCGTCGCCGACGCCGAGCTGGTCGTCGAGACCGCGCGGCGGACGCGGCGAAAGCTGGTCGTCGGCTACATCCTGCGCCAGCACCCGTCGTGGATCCGCTTCATCGAGCTGGCGCGCACGCTGGGCGCGCCGCTCGTGTTCCGCATGAACCTCAACCAGCAATCGAGCGGCGCACAGTGGCAGACGCACCGCCGCCTGCTCGACAGCCTGTCGCCGATCGTCGACTGCGGCGTGCACTACGTGGACGTGTGGTGCCAGATCACGCCGGCCGAGCCGACCACGGTCCACGCCGTGGGGGCGCGACTGACCAACGACCTTCCCGACGGCATGTACAACTACGGGCACCTCCACGTGACCTTCAGCGACCACTCGGTCGGCTGGTACGAGGCGGGCTGGGGCCCGATGATGAGCGAGACCGCGTTCTTCGTCAAAGACGTCATCGGACCGAAGGGGTCGGTCTCGATCGTGCTCGCGAACGGCACCGCATCGGTCCGTTCCGACGACATCAACGCACACACGCAGACGAATCAGCTGCTGCTCCACCACGCCGAACTGGCCGCCGACGGCTCGTTCGCGCGCGCCGACGAGCGGCTGTCGACCGCCGACGAGCCGTCACACGACGATCTCTGCGAGCGTGAGCAGCGGTTCCTGCTCCGCGCGATCGACGAGGATCTCGATCTGACGGCGCACCTGCGCGATGCCGTGCGCAGCCTGCGCATCGTCCTCGGCGCCGACGAGTCGGTGCGGACCGGGCGGGTGGTCAGCCTCTGAGCGGCGCGCTCGGGATCGGCGTCACTCGCCGTGTCAGCCGCGTGGGCCCCTCGGCACGTACGACTGCGACTGGCCGCGCGGGATGCTGAGGCTCTGCCACGCATCGCCGCGCAGCCCTTTGGCGACATAGACCATCTGTCCGACGTGATACGCGGCATGCGCGACCGATCGGTGCAGCGCCTCGTGGACCGTGTGCGCGTGGCCGCGGATCGTGATCGTGTCGTTGAGGTTGGCGTCGGTCAAACCGTCGAGTGCGGCCAACAGCACGCGCCAGCCCTCCTCCCAGGTGGCGAGGAACTCGGCGCGCGAGACCGCGCGGTCGTCGAACTCCGCCTCGCGGTCCCGCCAGGGCTTCTCGCCGTCCGACGTCAGGAAGTCCGTGAACCGCGATTTCAGGTTGCCGGAGAGATGCCAACAAATGACGGCGAGCGAGTTGCCGCCGTTAGGGCCGGGCTGCGACAGCTCGGCGTCGCGCACCTGCGCCACGGCTCCCTCGCCGAGCGCCTTGTAGCGCTCGTACTCGCCCCGAATCGACTCGATCAGATCCCGCATGGCTATGTTCTCGAGCGGCGCAGCGCGTCGCCTGCTTCCGCATGGGCGCCGGCGTCCGTGTAGACGCCGCGGTATGCCTGGGGCAGCAACTCCGCGACCGCCAGACCGATGGCGTCGACCGCGACGCGGCGATTGCCTCCCACCTGGGCAAACAGCGTCGCGGCCGCGATCGGCCTGCCGATGCGCATCGCGATCCGCGCGGGACGCACCGTCGCGGCGTCGACGGGAAAGAGCGCCTCGGGGCCGGTGAGGCCGACCGGCAGCACCGTCGTGCCGGGCCGTTCGAGGTAGCGGGCGACGCCGGCCAGGATCGGCTGCATGCTCGCGGTACGGCTGCGCGTCCCCTCGCCGAAGATCAGCAGCGCGTCCCCCGCGGCGAGACGCGCAAACGCCACCTCGATCGCCTGCCGCGCGGCGCGCGCCAGCTCGCGCGGGTTGAGCTGGGCCTCCCCCGACGACACATCGGCGCTCTGCGGCACCTTGATCGTGCCGAAGCACAGGCTCGAGAAGCGACGCTCGCGGCTGGTGAACACCTTCGGTCCGGCAATTGCCGTCAGCCGGCCGGCCAGCGCGCTTGCGCCGACACGCTGCAGCAGCACCTCGACGACGTTGGCGTCGGCGTAGGAGAGGTGATTGGCGAAGAGCGTCAGCGGTCCGGCGCCGATGTCTTTCACGTGCTCGAGGCCGAGCAGCGTCGAGTTCCCTTCGAGAAAACGATCCGCGAGCAGATGATGGATGCGCCGCGCGAGCGGATCGCGCGGGTAATAGGCCCAGCCCTCGTCAGCGCGCAGCCGCGCCATGAGATCGATCAGCGCGCCCGGGCCCGCATCGTCGATCTCGCGCTCGAGCACGGCGCGGATGTCGT
This sequence comes from Vicinamibacterales bacterium, assembly GCA_036496585.1. Classification (NCBI taxonomy): domain Bacteria; kingdom Pseudomonadati; phylum Acidobacteriota; class Vicinamibacteria; order Vicinamibacterales; species Vicinamibacterales bacterium. Next base: position 129,348 of record DASXLB010000028.1, on the reverse strand, counting down.
CGGGCGCAAGCAGATGGCCGCGGCCGATGAACGCGAGGATCGCCGCAACGAGCGCGTCGCGCGTCGACCGGTGTGGCACCGCAGGCAGCGTAGTCGGGGTCACCGCACTACTTTACTCAAGGTCCCCCCCGCCCACATCATCCGCGCCAGGCTGCCGACGCGCAGGCCATCCGCGCGTCCCGCGAAATAGCGCGCGTTCAACTCGTCGCCGCCGGCGTCCTCGACCGCGCCGAATCCCAGCGTCCCGAGCCGCGACGCGAGTGCCGTGGGATCGAAGGTGGTGCGCCACGGCTCCCCAACGCGCTCGACGCGCGCCGCCAGGGCGTCGAACGCGGCCCGGCCGGCCGGCGACATCAGGGCGCGATCCATCGCGTAGTCGAAGGCGATGCCGCCGCAGGCGCCCACGGCCGCCGCGACGGCGCGCAGCGTCCGGTCGATGGCCTCCGGCGTCAGGTACATCGTCACGCCCAGCCAGGCGAACACGGCGCCCGCCGCAGGATCGAACCCGGCGCGCGCCAGCGCCTCCGGCAGGACGTCGTTCTCAAAATCGACCGCCACGAATCGAAGGTTGGCAGGGACGGGAATGCCGCCTGCCGCGAGCCGCGCCTGCTTCCAGACCTGCGTCTCCGGACGGTCGATCTCCCAGATCGTCAGCGGCGGTTCGACGCGGCCCTGGCGATACGCAAACGTGTCGAGCCCGGCGCCCAGAATCACGTACTGCCGGACGCCGCGATCGCGTGCGGCGTCGAGATGGTCCTCGGCGAACCGCGCCCGCGCCACCATGAACGCGCGCAGGTAGACGTCGAACGGCCCTCGCTCGAAGGCCGACGGGTTCTCCCGGAGCGCTGCCGCCGTGTCGCCGCCCAGGATCGGCACGGCAATCGGGTCGTCGAGGACCAGCGGCCGATCGAGCAGTTGATGCTCGGCCCGCCGAACGGCGACCCGCCAAGCGGTACGCGACACGGGTCGGATCGGATCCGGCATCTACGGCGCGATCAGCACGCGAACCCGGACATTCTACCGTCCGCTCCGGCGATCCGTCAGCGCGGCGGCGCGGCCAGCAGCCCGACAGCCGCGACGAGATAGGTTCGGACGCGGCGCATCAGCGACAGCGTCACGCCCAGCACGGCGGGATAGCCGAGGGCGCCGACGATCAGCGCGTTCGCGCCCTCCGCTGCGCCGAACTGCCCCGGAATGAAGATGAACGCCGAGTTGACGAACTTGACGCCCCCCTCGACGATCACCGGATCGATCCGATGGCCGTGGAACCCGAGCGCGCGGAAGAGGAGGATCACCTCGAGCGCCAGCAGCACATTGCCGAACGTCTGGGCCGCCAGCGCCTCGATGAGGTGCGGCTTGTTGCCGTGCAGCATGTCGAGCAGGTGCAGTTCCATCTCCGCAATACTGTCGACCACCGCGGCCGCGCGCGCTGGGCCGAGCACCGGCGACAAGAGGCGGGCGGCCGGCGCGAGCAGACCGATGCCGGTGATCGAAGCCCAGAGCACGCCGGCCGCGAAGACGCCGAGCGCGGCGACGAGGCCGACGATCGCGCCGTGCACCCCGCCTGAGAATGCGCCGCGCCGAAGCAGCACGATGAGGCTGGTCAGCGCCATCGCGGCGGCCACCAGCATGTAGGTGAGCTGTTCGAACACGATCACGCCGGCGGCGCGCGCCGGCGCCACGCCGCGGCGGATGAACATGAAACCCTTCGCCGGCTCGGCGAGGAACGGCCCGGTGAAGGTCAGCGTCTCGACCGCTTCGGCGGCAAACCGAATCCGCACCGTCTCCGTCAACGGGATGCGCGGGATCGGCAGGCTGCGCCAGATCACCCAGCCGCGAACCGTCAGGTGCAGGGCATACAGCCCGGTCATCCAGGCGAGCGTCCAGCCGGACCGGCGGGCCAGCGCGAGGATCTCGGCGACCCCCATGACGCGGAGGACCACGCCGAAGATCACGAGCCCGACGATTAGCAGCAGGAGGCGTACCACGAAGTCCGCGCGGGCGTTCAGCGCCGCGTCAGCGTCACCGCCCGGCGCGGCGTGCGCCGAGCGCGATCGGCGTCCCGATCAGGAACATGTGCACCAGCAGCCCCGAGACCAGGACGATCGGCGGCGGCGACGGCCGCACGCCGATGCGTGACAGCGGGATCACGACGTAGTTCATGACCGCATAGACGCCAATCCCGTAGAGCGGTCCGCTGACGAACGGCCGCGCCCGCAGCCACGTCAGCCGCGTCGAGGCGGCGAAGAAGATCGCCGTGATCGTGAACGCGATCAGGAAGTGGAAGCCCAGCCCGGCTGCCGCGGTCGCGGCCCCCCCGGCGAAGGCCGCGTCGCGCCCGAACCAGCCCGTCGCCACCGACTGCAGCAGCCGCTCAGGGCTGGTGCCGCTGCGGAAGTACGAGAACAGGATGGCGTAGCTGATATCGAGCGTGCCGACGAGCAGCGCGGTGAAGAGGTACGTCACGCGGCCTCAGGCGCAGCTCGTGCGATAGGGTTCATGCGGGGCATCATACCGCGCCGCCCGGATGAGGTACTCAGCGGCGCTGCCAGCGGATGTCGACCCCGTCGGACGTCCCCAGCGCCTTTCGAAGCACGCCGATCAGGTGCTCGGTCGCCTCGCCGTCGCCGATGACATCAATCGTCGCGGCATCGATGTAGTAGTCCTGGTCGTCCTCGGCTTCTTCTTCGAGGTGGTCGACCAGGACTTTCAGATCCGCCTCCGTAACCGAGCCAATCAGCTCATCGGTGGCGACGTTGTAGATATCAATCATCAGGGCCGATTGTACCGTGGAGCGGCCTAGTCCTTGTCCTTGTCCTTGTCCTTCTTCTTCGGCGCAAAGGCTTCCTTCACCTGCTTGCGGATGTCACCGTAGTTCTTGTCGGCGAACTTTTCCTCTTCCTTGGTCAGGATGCGGAACGGCACGCGAATCAGCGACTTCTCGAGCTGCACGTTGAGCCAGTACTGCCCGTATTTGATGCCGCCTGGCACCTTGAAATACAGGCGGCCCACACAGGCACGGTCGGGGCTGATCTCGAACTCGTCCCACGGCATCGCGCGATCCTGGACGTCGCTGAAGAATCCGATGCGGCACGCCCGCGACGCCATCGGCGGGAAGTAGTTGATCGAATCGCGCTGAATTCTCGAACGCGCCTGCAGCGCCTGCGTGTCGGCTTGACGGAACTGCTCGACGGTCGGCAGCGGAACCTTGGTGCCGTCCGGCGTGTCGAGCGACACCGCCTCGCGCTTCAGCTGCTGCGCCGATACGCCCTCACGCAGCGTCATGCCCGTTTCGATCAGCATCCAGTCGTCGCCGATCGAGTAGTTCGCCGTCTTGTAGCCGAGGATCACGTAACCCTCGTTGTTGTACGCGGCGCGTACGAACAGCCCCTCGATCGTCATGATCTGCGGGACACCCGCTTCGGGTATTTTCACCTGCGGCTTGTCCTGCGCGGCTATCGACGCCGACAGCGTCCCAGCGACGAGTGCCACCGCGCTCGCCTGCCATATCGCCTTCCTATTCATGTCGCCATCTCCCTGAAACCGGTCCATGGACGATAGCAAGGCCGATCAGGGGATGACCCCTGTCAGTTCAGCCAGCCAGTGAAAATACGAGTGACAGGGGCGAGACGGGATCCTAGAAACGGGGGGGACGCTCCGCCGCGACATTCCAGGCGCGTTCGAGCGCGATCCCGACCTGTCCGAGCAGGCCGTCGTCGAAGAGCCGCCCGATCAGCGTCACGCCGTGCGGAACGCGCCGTGGCGGCGAGAATCTCGGCAGCGGGTTCGCGGGATCGGGAGCCCAGTCGCTACGCGCTTCCGAGACCTGCACGAAGCCCGCCCGCAGCGTCAACGACGGATGGCCGGTGAAGTTCGTGATCGTCAACTGCTCGTCGCGCAGGGACGGCACCAGCAACAGATCCACCTGGCGGAAAATCCGGGACATCTCCTGCGCCACTTTGCGCCTGAGGCGATCCGCCTGCACGACGTCGACGGCCGACAGGAACCGCGCCTGTCGGAACAGGTTCGGCCACGCATCCTTGACCTGCACCTTCAGATCGGCCAGGTGATCGTCGAGCGCCAGCGCCTCGAACGACGCCGCTCCCTCGGCAAAGAGGATCGGATTCAGCGAGCCGTACGGCCAGTCGGGCAGGGTCACCGCCTCGAGCCGCAGGCCGAGCGTGCGCAGCGTCTCCATCGCCGCCCGATCGACGTCGGTGGCCGGCGCCTCCTGCATCCAGGTCGGGACATACCCGACCTTCAGTCCCGCGACCGGCGCCGTCGCGTCGAAGTCGAGCCGGCTGGGCACGCTCGACGGATCACCGGGATCGGGGCCGCCGATTGCCTGCAGTACGAGCATCGTGTCCTCGACCGATCGCGTCATCGGCCCGAGCTTGTCGAGCGACCAGCACAGGGTCATCGCGCCGGTGCGCGCCACCCGGCCGAACGTCGGACGGAAACCGGTGACGCCGCATCGCATCGACGGCGCGACGATGCTGCCTTCGGTCTCGCTCCCGATCGCGAATGCCACGAACGCCGCCGCCACCGCCGCGCCAGGACCGGCGCTCGATCCCGACGCCCCTTCCTCGACCAGCCACGGGTTCATCGTCTGGCCGCCGAACCAGATGTCGTTGAGCGCCAGCGCCCCGAGCGCCAGCTTGGCCACGAGGACCGCTCCGGCGTCGTTCAATCGGCGCACCACGACGGCGTCGTCAGCAGGGATGCGGTTGCGAAAGGGTTCGGCGCCGTAGGTGGTCGGAATGCCCTTCGTGTCGAGCAGGTCCTTCACGCCGTAGGGGATGCCGTGCAGCGGACCGCGATAGTGGCCGGCGGCGATCTCGGCATCGGCCTGCGACGCCCGCGCCAGCGCGTGATCCCGGGTCATCGTGATCACGGCGTGCAGCGCCGGGTCGAAGCGCGCGATGCGATCGAGATAGATCGCGGTCAGGCGGGCCGACGTCAGCTGCCGAGTCTCGATCCAGCGCGACAGCTGCGTCACCGGCGCATAAGCCACGGCGTCGTCACCAGACGGCGGCGCCGGCGCCGCTCCGCTCGAGCGCACGAAGCGGTCGCGGCCGCCGGGCGCCGCAGGGTCGCCGAGCAGCGGATCCCATCGCAGGGCGGGCACATCGGTGGCACCGAGCGGAACGACGCGCGGCCCGGTCCGGCGCTCGAGCAACGGCGCCATCGACGCGCGCCAGCTGTCGGCGGCGAGCCGCCGTTCCGCCGGCGTCAGCGTCACCTGCAGCAGCTTCTCGGCTTCCGCGAACGTCGCCGGGGTCACCTCCGGTCCGGAACCCGCGCCCGTCGCGAAGGTTGGCGGCGCACCCGGCGTCGTGGCGGCGCCCGGCGGCGGTGCGTCAGTCGCACTCCGCGTGCACGCCTCCGCGGCGATCAGCACGCCCAGCGGAGCGGTGATCAAGAACTGTCGGCGGGTGTTCATGAAGCGGACTACCTATGTGGCGTTGTCGCGGCCGCGGGATGGGCCCGACCGACGTCATGCCGGCCGCCGCTGCGGATTCTGGCACAGATCAGGTATCCTGGAAGTCCCCCCAGCTACCCGCTCCCCGAAAGAGACTTGGAGCGCTCGATGAAACCGCGCGCCTGGATTGTTGCCTTCGCCATGCTCGCTTCCAGCCCCGCGGCGGCGCAGCTGCCGCCGCTGCCGGATGGCTGGCCGGCGCACGTCGAACTCGGGATGGCCGACTCGCCAGGCGGCGCGGCCGCGCTGCGCGCGACGGCGCCGTTCCTCTTCCGATACCAGTATCTCGCCGGCGGCGTGAACACCGGCAGCGGCTGGGCGACCTGGAACACCAACGGCGACTTCCCGAAGTTCTACATCCAGGAGTCGATCGCCCAGGGCATGGTCCCGGTGTTCAGCTACTACCAGCTGCTGCAGTCGAGCCCCGCCGGCAGCGACGAAGCGGGCGCCGATTTCGCCAACCTGAACAACACCGCGACGATGACGGCGTACTACGCCGATCTCATCCTGTTCTTCCAGAAGGCCGGCGCGTTTCCATCGCAGCGTGTGGTCCTGCACGTCGAACCCGACTTCTGGGGCTACATGCAGCAGCGCGCCGCGAGCGACAACGCCTCGACGGTCGCGGCCAAGGTTTCCGAGACGGGCGTCGCCGCACTCCAAGGCCTGCCGAGCACCGTCTCCGGCTTCGCGCGCGCGATCGTCAAGCTGCGCGACCTGTACGCGCCCAACGTGATGCTTGCCTACCACGTCAGCGTGTGGGGAACCGGCATCGACATCGCGCTGTCGAATCCATCCGACGCGGCCGTCGACACGCTGGGCGGGCGCGCCGCCGCCTTCTACACGTCGCTCAACGCGAACTTCGACATCGCGTTCGCCGAGTTCAGCGATCGAGACTCCGGGTTCTACCAGTATGTCTACGGCGACGGCGGCGCATCGTGGTGGGACGCCGACGACTTCCGCCGCAACACGCGGTTCCTCGCGCGCTTCTCGACCGCGTCGGGCAAGCGGCTGGTGATGTGGCAGATCCCGCTCGGCAACACGCACATGCGCGCGCAGAACAATACCTGGGGACACTACCAGGACAATCGCATCGAATGGCTGCTCGACGAACCGGCCCGCACGCACCTCACCGCCTACCGTGACGCGGGAGTCGTGGCGTTCCTGTTCGGGGGAGGGGCCGGCGGCGTCAGCTGTGCCTGCGACGCGTCGAGCGACGGCGTGACGAACCCCGCGGCCATCGGCGGGAACACCACCGTGTCGCAAGCGGCGGCGAGCGGAACCGCCCCATCGCTCGGCTCGCCTGGCGGCGTGCCGACGCTCGTCACGCCCTATGCCGCCGACGACGACGGCGGATTTTTTCGGTGGAAGGCGTGGGCGTACTACCAATCGGGCGCGCTGGCGGCCGGCGCCGAGCCGAAGCCGCCGACCAACCTGCGCATCGTTCGCTGAAAGATCGGAGCGGCGAGCGAGAGCGCGTGTCGGGGAGTCCGAGGAGCGACGCCCCTCGGATGAAACTACACTCCGCCGGGCTTCGAGAACAGCGCCTGATCGATCTTCACGTTGTGCTCGACCTTGGTCAGGGTGATGTTCACGGTCTGCACCGCTGAGACGTTGTGGATGCCGAACGGCACCTTGACGCCGTCGACCTCGCGATAGTCAGACAAGTCGGAGGTCTGCTCGACCCGTCCGACCTCGGGGAGCTCGAGCGTCTGGACGAGCCGGATGGGCAGCCACGACTGCGTGTCGATCGAGACGCGCGAGGTCGGCCCGGTCTGCGGCGTGATCACGAGCACCTGGACGTCGTGGTCGCCGACCTTTTCCTTCGGGCCCAGCTCGATCTTGGTGCCGCGCTCCTTGTAGCGGAGCAGAGGCGTCGGGAAGTCCGCGTTCTTCATGTTGGCGAGTTGATCGCCGGTGATGTCGCGGTTGCCCTGCATGCTGTCCGCCGCGAAACCCGTCGTCCCGTCGAATCGCTGGTCGACGGTCATCGCGCCGGCGCCGAGCGACGACAGGTCGAGCGTGATGAGCGTCCGGACCTTGTTGGGCGCCTGATTGAACACCTCGACGGTGCCAGGCACCTCGCCGGCCGGCGTCGAAACCGAGATCTTGCCGGACGTCGAGCGGGAGGTGAGCTTGCTGAGCGCTTCACGTCCGCCGAGTGCCGCCACCGCCTTGTCCACGACCTCGTCGGCCGTCTGGGCCAGGGCTCCTCCGGCCGACGCGAACAGCAGCGCGGCGACCAGGCATCCCGTCACGGAAACGCGCATACACGATCCCTCCTTCGCAGCCCCCTATACTACACGCCGATCCGCCGCCTTGACAGCATGGACGGCCTGGACGCAGACTCGGCGGCGCCCGGTTCACTCGTCCGCTTCTCTTGCACAGGAGCCCGCCATGCGCAGTCAGGTTCGTTCGCTGTTCGCGCTGCTTGCCATCGTGGCGGCGGCCGGTGTCGCCGGCCTGCCCGGCGCGCGGTTGACCGCGCGCTCGCTGCCGGATCGTCCAGTCCGCGCGCACGCGCAGGATCTCGGGGCCACCGCCGCCAGCCAGATCATGAGCGCGTCGCTGATTCTCAAAGTACGGCACCCGGACGATCTCGAGTCCCTGGTCGCCTCGACCCAGGATCCGCTGTCGCCGCGGTATCACCGGTTTCTGACGCTCGACGAGTTCGTCGCGCGCTTCGCGCCGGCGGCGTCCGATGTCGCCGCGATCACGCGGTACCTGCGCGGATTCGGCATCCAAGTCGACGAGGTCTATCCCAACCGCCTGCTGCTGCGCGTCACCGGGACCGCCGACGCCTTCGACCGGGCGTTCGATCTCGACGTCCACGACTTCGTCCGCGGCAGCCGCCGCTATCACGGCCCGCGCCACACGCCGCGGATTCCGGTGCTCTTGCGCGATCTGCTGGTGACCATCGTCGGGCCCGGCGACGAGCCCGAATTCCACCCGATGCACCGCCGCGCGGCGAACGCGGCGCTGCCCATTCGCCGGCCGTTCGGGGCGATGCCGCCGGCCGGCGCGATCGCCACCGGGGTGCCGGGCGACTACACCGTCGGCGACGCCGCCAACCTCTACGACGTCAATCCGATCTACGCGGCGCATATCGACGGAACCGGCCAGACGGTCGGCATCGTCACCCTGGCCGACTTCATTCCTGCCGACGCCTACACTTACTGGAACCTGATCGGTCTCGCGGTGCCGGCCAACCGCATCACGCAGATCCGCGTGGACGGCGGCGCCGAACTGAGCGCTGACGCGGGATCGGGCGAGACTTCGCTCGACGTCGAGCAGGCGGGCGGCCTGGCACCGGGCGCCGCGATCCGCGTCTACGACGCGCCCAACAGCGCCGCCGGCTTCATGGACGCGTTCTACCGCGCCATTTCCGACAACCTGGCCGACAGCCTGTCGACGAGCTGGGGCTCCGCGGAAGAGTTCTATGCCGAGGCCGTCGTCGGCGTCGACCGCTCAGGCGAGCTGCAGGCCTTCCACCAGGTGTTCCTGGAGGCGGGCGCGCAGGGCGTCTCGCTGTTCGCAGCGTCGGGCGACAACGGCGCTTACGACATCAACGACGCGTTCGACGATCCGGTCGATAACGTCCTGTCGGTCGACGTGCCGGCCGCGGACCCGGCGATGACTGCGGCGGGGGGCACGACCACGCCGGTCAAGCTCAGCGCCGGACCCGGTACGCCGACGCTGGTGGTCGCGCACGAGCAGGTGTGGGGCTGGGACTACATCGAGAACTACCTGATCGGCATCGGCGCGTTCCCTGCGGGGGACACGTCGCTGTTCCCCGTCGGCGGCGGCGGCGGCGTCAGCGTCAACTGGGCACGCCCCTCCTATCAGCAGTTCACCCCTGGCGTGCGCCGCACCGAACCCGGCCAGGCGGTCGTCTATCAGGGAGAAACACTGCTGCAGCTGCCGGCGCATTTCAAGGGCCGCAACCTGCCGGATATCTCGCTCAACGCGGATCCGTTCACCGGCTACTACGTGTACTCGTCGACCGACGGCGGCCTGATCGACGGCTTCGGCGGCACCAGTTTCGTGGCGCCGCAGCTGAACGGGATCAGCGCACTCGCCGCGCAGGGCACGCATGGCCGCGTCGGGTTCTGGAACCCGATGCTGTATCGCTTCCAGCGTCTCTACGGCGCGTCACCGTTCTCGCCGATCGTCGACATCACGGGCGGCGACAACTGGTTCTACACGGGCATCAGCGGTTACGACGCGGGCGCGGGACTCGGCGTCATCGACGCGGCGAAGCTGCTGAACGCGATGCGGCTCGAGAACCGGTTCAACTGATCGCGATCAGATCACGCGGCGGCAACGCGGACGGCAGCGGCAGGCAATCCCGGCCACGCCGTCCGTGTTGTAGTCGTAGGTCAGCTCTTCTCCCGTGCGAATGCGCCGCGACGCCTTGATCCAGATGTGCCGTCCTTCGATGTCGACGTAGCAGTTCGGGTGGCACGAGTGGTTCACGTAGCGCGCGATGTTGCCGCCAAAGGCCGCGTCGCGCGCCCAGCGATCGTCGATCGTGAAGATCCAGATCCGCTGGCGCGGCAGGTAGCGCTGCTCGCGCTCCCAGGCCTCCGCCTGGGTGATGAGCGTCCCCTTGTACTCGACGATCTGAACGTCTTCCTCGATGGGCTGGGCGGCGTAGACGCCCCAGCCGGAAATCCGCGAGCGGCGCCGCAGGATGCGCGGGAGCGGCCTCATCGCGCGTGGTGCCAGACGACCCGTCCGGTCGCATCGACGTAGGCCAGCTCGGGCTTGCGCATCGGCGTGCCCGGGTGAAAGTCCGCCTTCGCCTGCGTCTTGATCGTCTGATTGGCGGCGTCGTCTTCCAGGCCGCGGAGGAGCGCCCGGTTCAACAGCTCCTGATCTGAGCCGCCGATCTGCACCAGCGCCAACGGACCGTCGAACGCGGCCGCCGTCGAAAACCGCGCCGCGATCGCCATCCGCCCGCTGCGGTCGACGTATCCCCATTTGGCGAGCGCGGCGTCGCCGGTGTTGACCGCCGCGACGCCGCCGCTGAAGCGGCCGGCGCTGAAGTAGGCCGGTGGAATGACCGTGGCGCCGGTCGAATCGATGTATCCCCACAGGCAGCCCACGCGCACCGCCGCGAGCCCCTCCGAGAAGCTCCCGGGCAGGCCGTCCTCGGTGCTGCCGGCGCACGGCGCGAGATCGTGCGCCTCGAGCGTCACGGTCGTGCGGCCGTCGCGATCGATGAACGCGGCTCGCGAACCGTCGAGGACACTGGCGACCCCCCCGGCGAAGTCGCGCGCCTGCTGAAACCGCGGCGGCACGACCCATCGACCGGCGCGATCGATATAGCCGAACCGCGCCTCCCCGTCCGGCTCTGGCCGCGCCACCCGCGCGCGATCGCCGGCAAACGGAAAGGCGACGGCGTACTGGAACGCGATGACGGCCCGGCCGGCCCGGTCGATGTAGCCCCGCTTCGAACGGACGTCGGTCACCGCGGCGAGGCCGTTCGAGAATGCCGCATCGGCGATCCGGTCGGCGTCGGCGGCGAACTGCGGCGCGATCACCAGCGCGCCGCGCCGGTCGATGTAGCCGAGCCGCCCGTGCAACACGACCGCCGCTCGATCGTCGGAGAAGTCGCCTGCGGCATCGAAGCGCGGCAGGATCGCCATGGCGCCGTGCTCGTCGATGAAGCCCCACCGCACCCCGGAGGCCTCGCGGCGGGCGACCGCGGCCAACCCGCCCGCGAACGGTCGCGCCTCGGTGACGGCGGCCGGCAGCGTCAGCACGCGCCCGCCTGCCGCGTCCACGAAACCGTAGACGCCGTCCTCGTTGACGAGGTATCTCGCAGGCGCCGGAGCGGACGCGCCGAGGGCGATCGCTGCCGCGGCCGCCAGCATTGCGCGCACCATCCAACCCACCCTAGCATGGACGGCGCATGCCGCGAATCGAGGTCTCACCCGACGCCGAGGACTACCGCGACGTCCGCTGGCAGCGTGAGGGCGCGCGGGCGATCGAGACAGCCTTCGACGCCGAGCGTTTCGTCGAGCGGGTCGGCTTCGCGTCGTGTCTGACCGACGCGCGGCGTCCGGGTCCGTCGCTCTACGTCGCCGTCTGCGGCCGCCGCGACGCGATCATGCCGCGTAACGTCCAGAAGGACCCGGAGGCGTCGCACACGTGGCGGCTCAAGGACGAGGTCGTGCGCCGCGGCAGGGTCTACTACGGCAAACTCGCCGGCGCGCGGACGCTGTTCATCGCGCCGCGGATGATCCGCTACTTCCACGCCGTGTGGGGCGCACGGCGCGCCGACGAGCCGCGCCGCCTGAGCCGCTCCGCACAGGCGATCCTGCGGGTGCTACGCCGTGAATGGGAGATGGCGACGTCGGATCTCCGGCAGGATGCAGGCATCGCCGATCGCGGACGGTTCACGCGCGCACTCGACGAGCTGCAGGCGGCGATGCTGGTCGTGCCGAGCGAGGTCTATTACCAGCCGAAGTTCACCTATGTCTGGACGCTCGCGGTGGGGCGGTTCCCCGACGAGTTGCGCCGGCGTGTCGCGCGCGACGCCGCCGTCCGCGAGATCGCGCGCTGCTTTCTGACTGGTGCGGGGATGACGGTGCCGGGCGAACTGGCGCGCGTGATCGGACTGCCCCGCTGGGAAGCTGGCCTCGGCAACCGCGCGCTCGTCGCCGAAGGCTTCGCGACCTCGCCGTCGCGCGGCGTCTACGTCCTCGTGCCGGGCGCGACCCCCGAAGCCTGAGACCGGGCAGCGCCGACCACGAGCGGACGGACGAAGGGCGGCGCCTTCTGGATCGTGTCTTTCGTCAACGCCGTGATCGCGAAGCCTGCGGCGCGGATGGCGTCGACGGTCGAGCGGTTGCAATTGCAGCCGCAGGCTACGAAGCGGTTGACGCCGTTCAGCCGGTCCTGCCACTTCGCCAGCTTCGGATCCTCCGAGCGGACGTGCTCCATGAACAACAGCGTGCCGCCTGGCTTGAGCACGCGCCGCACTTCGGCGAGGGCCTGACGCTGATCCGCGACTGTGCAGAGCACGAGGGTGGAAACGACGGTGTCGAAGTGGGCGTCGGGCAGCGGCAGACGCTCGGCGGGCGCCTCGACGATCTCGATCGGGCGCTGTTGCTGCCTGGCTTTCAGGGCAAGGCGCCGGATCATGGCGGCCTCCGGCTCGACGCAGGTGACGGCGTCTGCCGCGTCGGAATAGAACGGCAGGTTCGCGCCCGTCCCGGCGCCGATCTCGAGAACCTTTCCGCGCGCGCCAGTGAGCAATTCGGCGCGATGGGCGCGAAAGCACGCCTCCTCGGCGCCGGCGGTGAACCGATCGTAAATGCTGGCAAACAGCCGGCTGCGGAGGCCCATCGCCTCATGCTACGCGTCGCAGAACGGTGAAGGAAGCGCGATCAAGGAAGCCTGACGACGAGACCCGCGGTGAATTCTCCCTGCCAGGCGGCGTGGACGTGCAGCTGAACGAAGCACGGGCTGTTGCCGCTACAGAACAACCGCGTGCCTTGGGCGTCGAGGATCGTCGCGAAGAGTCGGCCGTCGACCCGGAGGCCGACGCGCGATGAAGACCAGAGCTTGACGCCGCCTCCGGCGCCCGCTAGGAAGCGGACCTCGTTGTCCCCCCCGACGCCGTAGCGCGTCAGCCCGAGCACGCCGGTGACGAACGGCCGGACACGGCCGTGGAAGAAGTACTCCTGCAGTCCGCCCGCCTGCCAGTGATCCGTCGTCACGTCGCCCGTGCGCTGGTGGCTGAAGGCCCCTTCGAACTGGAGGCCGTCGTCCAGTGGCACGTCGACGACGACGCCGAGCGCCGGCGTGCTGCCGCGATCCACATGTGGCCCGGTGATCGTGATGAACTCGGCGCCGCCGGCACGGACTCCCGCGATCGGCGCGATCTCGATGCCCTGCGCCGATACGGGGGCCGCCGTCGCCAGGAGGCATGCCGATGACAGAGTCGTCAGGATCGCCGCAGCCGCGCCGGGACGGGCGAGCATGGTGCTGTCCATCATAGGCGCTCGTAGTGGACTTGGCGTGCATCCCGTCACCTCAAGACCGGCTGGCGACGCCGACGATCTCGCTGGCGGTCAGCGCCTCGTTGGAATACCGGGAGTGGCCTTCACGTAAGCCGGCGCCGCTACAATGCCCCATGGCGCGCCGCCGGCCCGCATCCACCTTCGAGACCGTTCGTGCGATCGGCGCGACGCTGCCGGGTGTCGAAGAAGGGACAGCGTGGGGGGTGCCGGCGCTCAAACTGCGTGGGGCGCTGCTCGCGTGCGCCGCCTCGCACAAATCCGCCGAGCCCGGCACGCTCGTCGTCCGCATCGGCGCCGATCAGCGCGACGCGATGATCGCCGACGATCCGGCGACCTACTATTTGAAGCCGCACTATGAAGGCTATCCGTGTGTGCTGGTGCGGTTGGCAGCGATCGACCGCGCCGCGCTCGCCGACCTGCTGCATGCGGCATGGCGATTCGTCGACGCGATCGCGCGGAAGCGCGCGCCCAGGCGGGCCGCTGCCAAGTAGCACCGGCGTACGGCTGGAACCCTGGTCGGCCGGCAGGCGGTCAGGCCAGCAGCTTCGCCGTCGACGTCGCCTGGCCGATATGACGCTGCGTGTGCTCGGCAGCGTGAAACAGCAAGCCGACAACGGTCGATGGCAGCCTGCCGCGTCCGACGGCACGAGCGTCGGTCAGCGCTGACGCGCTGGTCCCACGCAGCTGATCGAGCGCGCGCGTGACCGCCGCGTCGAATCCGGCGATCAGCTCGTCGGCCGCGAGCTCGGGATCCGGCCCCGCTTCCTGCCGCAGCACCTGCAGTTGCGCGTCTGACAACATCGCGCCGCGCGCGTAGGTGAACAAGCGATCGAGGCTGCCGAGGGCGTGCAGGACGTGGAAACCGACGGTCGCGGCGCCGTGGCGCGCCTGCCAGATCACGGCAGGCGTCATCCCCGTCAGCAGGTGTTCCACTTCTTCGCGGCTCTGCAGCAGGCTGTGTGCGACCGGCTGCAGCAGCGGCGGCACCCCCTCGACGATTCCTCCGCGCAGCCAGACTTCGCGCATCGCTTGTAGCCTAGCGGAAACCGATCGCGGGAGTTCAGGAGATCCGGAGCCGCGGGGCAACGGGATGAGTCGTGGATCTGCGATGCTGAAGCACCCATGCCCGAGCTTCCCGAAGTCGAAACCGTTCGCCGCCGTCTCGAACCCGCGATGGCGGGCAAGGCGTTCGTGCGGGTCATCCTCAACCGCCCCGATCTGCGCACGCCGTTTCCGCCGCGCTTCGCGGCGCGGCTGACGGGGAAGACGGCGCTCGCGGTCCAGCGGCGCGCCAAATATCTCGTCGTCCCGCTCTCGTCTGGGGAGACGCTCGTGATGCACCTCGGCATGTCGGGCTGGTTCGAAATCGACGTCAGGCGCGAGGATCCGGAGGACGCGCGCCACGATCACGTGATCTTCCGGATGTCTTCCCGGCGGGTCGTCACCTTCAACGATCCTCGGCGGTTCGGGTTCATGGATCTGGTCGCGCGAGGCGCGGCGCATCCCGTCCTCAGCACGCTCGGCCCGGAACCGCTGTCGCCCGAGTTCGACGCAGCCGCGCTGGCCAAAGCGGTGACGGGCAGGAAGGCCCCGCTCAAATCGCTGCTCCTCGACCAGCATGTCGTCGCCGGGCTCGGCAACATCTATGTGGTGGAGGCCCTGCATGTTGCGAAGCTGTCGCCGGAGCGTCAGGCGTCGACGATGGCGACGCGGGCGGGAGCGCCGACAGACGCGGCGCGGCAGCTCGTGCGGGCGATCAAGCAGGTGCTGACCGAAGCGATCGACCGGCAATCGCGCGCGACGTATCGCACCGAACGGTTCCGCGTCTACGATCGCGAAGCCAAACGGTGCCGCCGCCCGGGATGCGGCGGCACCATCGTGCGCCGTAGGTTGGCGGGCCGGTCGACGTTCTTCTGCTCTGTCTGCCAGCGATGAACGACACGCCCGTTCCGTGCGGGGTCGCGTGCGGTCGCTCATGGCATGCTTGTATGCGACATGCCCGAGCCGTCAACAGCCGAGCTGCGGATTCCCGAAGCGCGCGCTCTGCTCGCGCTCGCGATCGGCGTCATCGTGATCGCCGCGCTCTACGTGGCGAAGGAGGTCTTCATCCCGATCACGCTGGCCGTGATCCTGTCGTTCATCCTGTCGCCGCTCGTCAACCTGCTCGGCCGCCTCGGACTCTGGCGCGCGCCGGCGGTCGTCGCCAGCGTGCTGGTCGCGCTCGGGGTGATTGGACTCATCGCCACGCTCCTCGGCACCCAGGCGTCGACGCTCGCTGACAACGCGCCGCAATACGCCGAAACGATCGGCCGCAAGATCGACGGCGCGCAGACATTCGCGACGGCGCGCTTCGATGCGCTCGCCAGGCTGATTCCCGGCGTGACGCGCCCGCCGGCCGCCGCACCGCCGGCTCCGGTCCGGACGCCGGCGGGCCGCGCGCGCAGCGCCACCCCCGCGTCGCCGACCGTCGTCGAAGTCGCGCCGCAGGCGGCCTCGCCGTTCGCGATGGCCGGTACCATCATCAAGCCGGTGGTGGGACCCCTCGAAACCACAGTCATCGTCATCGTCGTCGCGATCTTCATCCTGATCCAGAAGGAGGACCTGCGCGACCGCTTCATTCGCCTGGTGGGCTCCTCGGATCTGAACCGCACGACGCTCGCGATCGACGACGCGGGCCAGCGGCTGAGCCGCTATTTCGTGTCGCAACTCGCCGTCAACACGACCTTTGGCATCGTGATCGGCGTGGGATTGTGGGCGATCGGGATTCCATCGCCGGCGGTGTGGGGCGTGCTGGCCGGCGTGCTGCGGTTCGTGCCCTACGTCGGTCCGATCCTTGCCGCCATCGCACCGCTGGCGCTGGCCGCCGGCGTCGATCCGGGCTGGACGGCTGCCGTCTACGTCGGCCTGCTCTTCGTCGTCGTCGAGCCGATCACGGGTTACGTTGTCGAACCGCTGCTCTACGGCCACTCGACCGGGCTGTCGCCGATCTCGGTGATCGTGGCCGCGCTGTTCTGGACATGGCTGTGGGGGCCGATGGGCCTCATTCTGTCCACGCCGCTGACGTTGTGTCTCGTCGTCGTGGGCCGCCATGCGAAGCCTCTCGAGTTCTTCGACGTACTGCTCGGAGACCGGCCGGCGCTGCCGGCCGCCGATCGTATCTACCAGCGGATCCTGTCCGGCGATCTCGACGACATCCTGGCGCACGCCGAGGCCTACGTCGCCGGCCATTCGCTGGTGGAGTACTACGACTGCGTGGCCTTGCCCGCCCTGGTGCTGGCCGCGCACGACGAAGCGCGTGGATCGCTCGAGCCGACGCGGGTGGAGGCGATCCTCCGGTTGATGACGTCGATCGTCGACGAGCTCGGACGCCTGACGGCGACGCGGAACGGCGAACCGCCGGCCGCCAGGGACGGCGTCGTGGCGTGTGTCGCCGGGCGCGGCTGCCTCGACGAAGTGGTGGCGGCGATGCTGGAGCAGTTGCTGACGCGGGACGGTTTCCGGACCGAGCGCGTGCCGCATCACGCGGTGTCACGCGCCGAGATCGGCGGGCTCGATCTCACCGGCGTCAGCGCGGTCGCGATCGCGCATCTCGAGTTGAACGGCTCGCCGCCGCATCTCAGGTACCTCGTCGATCGCGTCCGCCATCAGGCGCCTGCAGCGACGCTCGTCGTCGGCATGTGGCCGGCCGGTGACGCGATGCTGAGCGACGACGCTGCACGCAAGTCGGTCGGCGCGGATCGCTACACCGGATCGCTCGGCGACACGATCGCCGCCTTGAGCTGGGGCGAGAGGCCGCCTTTCCGCGCGACGACGAACGACGACAGCGCGAGCCATCGTGCCAGCGTGCGCAGCTCCGCCGCCAGCGCCAAGGCGACGCGCGCGGCGTCGAAGCCCGGCTCGAGATAGGCGGCGTGCACGATCAGCGTCGAGCGCTTGCGATCCGCCTTGAGATCGACGCGCGCGGCGAACCGATCACCGAGCAGGAACGGCAGCACGTAGTAGCCGTGGACCCGCTTCGGGCCCGGCACGTAAATCTCGATCTGGTAGTCGAAGCCGAACACGGCTTTGGTCCACTTGCGCTCCCACAGCACCGGATCGAATGGCGACACGATGGCGCGCGCCTCGATCGCGCGCGGGATTCGTGCGCCCGCCGCCAGGTAGGCCGGCGCCTTCCAGCCCTCGACGCCGACGCGCACGAGTTGACGGTCCTCGACGAGCTCGTCGAAGAGTCGCTGTCCCCCTCCGGGCTTGCGGAGGCCGTCGGGCGTGAGCCGATCCCACCAGGCGTCGATGTGAAAGTACTGCGCGATGTCTCTTGCGGTGCCAACGCCCATCGCGCGGGCCGCGCGGACGAGCAGCGACTTGCGTGCGTCGTCAGGCGCGGCGCGCGGCGCATTCCAGACCGCTTCGGGAATGACGCGCTCGGAAAGATCGTAAAGGCGCTCGAAATGGCGGCGTCCCGCAATCGCCAGGTGTCCCTGGCGAAACAGCAGTTCGAGCGCTTCCTTGCCGTCCGACCATCCCCACCACGGCCCCGTGCTCTTGCCGCCGATCGACAGCTCACCGGCCGCGAGCGGGCCACGCGTCGAGACTTCCTCGCGGACGCGTTCCAGGAACGCGCGTTTCTTCTTCGGCAGCGCCGACCAGGCCTCCCGCTGGTTGTCCATCCGCCAGCGCATCAGCGGATACAGATCCATCGGCAGGAAACACGCCGCGTGTCCCCAGTACTCGAACAACTCGCGGCGGCTGTGCGCGAGATCGTCGAGCGCCGCGGTCGGATATGGCCCGTACCGCGAGAACGTCGGCAGGTAATGCGCGCGCGCGAGGACGTTGACCGAGTCGATTTGGATCGCGCCAAGCCGGGCCGCGGTGGCACGCACGTGTGGCACACCGGCTCGCGTCGGGCGCGCGGCGCCGAAACCGAGCGACGTCAGCGCCAGCCGCCGCGCGTCCGCAAGTGAGAGGTGGGTGCCGCGTGGCAATGACGTGAACCCGGGAATTGTACGCAGAAAGTGGACGTGGCGCGATCGTTCGACGTTCCGGATCGCCCAGTTTCGTCGGTCAGGACCCCGTCGTCTTGCTCACCGTGATGCGCGCCTGCTCGACGATCACCGGATACGAGTAGCCGCTGCCGATGTCCTTGTTGATCCCGACCAGACCGGTGGCGACGGCGGTATCGCCCGGCTTGACCGCCACGTCGCCAGCCGCCGTCACCGTGATGTCGTTGCTGCCGTCGCCCGCGCTGCCGGTGCCGTCCTGCAGATGGATCCAGGTCAGGCCGAGGATGCCGGCGTTCAGCTTGACGACGACGCCGTGGACGGTGACCGGCTTGCCGGCGAGCGCCGTGCGGTTCGCCCACAGTGCCGCGATCGTGACGCCGCCGGCCGGCGCTGGCATCGGCGTGGTGACGGCGGACGGCGTCGAGCGGACCCCGGCATGCGGATCACCCGCTGGCGCACTGGCTGACGGCGCTCCGGCTGGGGTGATCTGCGTGACGAAATACAGGAGCGGAAAATCGCGCTTCAGGCTTGCGCTGTGGAAGTTGACCATCGGCATCTCGAGCGATACGCGCACCTGTTCGCCGATCCTCACGGCAAACTCAGGGGCCGCGGCCCAGATATCGCCGTTGGCGCCGTGCACCCGCACGTAGGTGTAGGATGCCGCGTTCATGGTCTCGACCACCGCGCCCGTCACCGTTCCCGATGCCGGTGCCGGCGCCGCCCCGGCAGCCGCCGGCGCGGAAGCCGGCCGCGTCGCCACCGCCACGGCCCGCGGGGTGGGCGCCTCGGGCTTCGAGCAGGCGCAGCAGGCGGCAAGTAACACTAGAAGGGCGCGGCTGGATGGATTCACGCCCCCATCGTGTCACCAGCCGGCGTTTTGCCCAAACCTCCCTTCCGCGGCCTGCGTCTAATTCCCCGGAATGGAAACACTGCTGCAAGATCTCCGTTTCGCGGTCCGAGGCTACCTTCGAGCCCCGGCTTTCCCACTTGCGGCCATCGCCACACTGGCGCTCGGGATCGGCGCGACGACGGCTATCTTCAGCACGCTCAACGCGGTCCTGCTCAAGCCGTTACCCTATCCGGACGCCAACAATCTCTACAGCATCCGGACGACGCTGACCGACGGGCGCGTCACGACCGGCTTGCTGTCGAACGGCGAGATCTCCCGCCTCAACGGCACGACGTCGACGATCGTGCGCGCCGCGGGCCTGCAGAGTAACGATCTCACGCTGCTCCACAAGGACGGCACCCCGCAGCACGTCAAGGTCTATGGCGTGACGGAAGGGTTCTTCGACCTCTTCGGCCTGCCGATGACGCTGGGCGGCTTCACGCACCAGAACTTCGCCCGCCCCGTGCCGCCGCCACCGCCGGCGCCCGGCACGCCGCCCCGACAGGCACCGGCCGGGCCACCGCCGGCACCGCCGGTTGTCGTCATCTCGTATCGCGTCTGGCAGGAGCTCTTCAACGCTGACCCCGCGATCGTCGGCAAGCCGATTCACTTCGCCGAGATCAACACGACGATCGCCGGCGTGGCCGGGCGGGACTTCGACACGCCGCACGGCGGCGACTTCTGGTTCAGCCAGCAGCTCGCGCCCGACGACATCAATCACTTCTTCGAAGGCTTCATGCGTTTGAAGCCGGGCGCGACGCTGCCTCGGGCGAGCGCCGAAATGACGCCGATCATGAACAAGCTCGGCCAGGACTTCCCAGCCGCCGACAAGAACCGCGCCTACGTCACGCGGTCGCTCGTCGCGCAGGTGGTCGGCGACCTTGGCCCGATTCTCGTGATCGTGATGTCGGCGACAGGCCTGCTGTTGCTGCTCGGATGCGTGAACGTCGCCAACCTGCTGCTGGCGCGCGGCGCGGCGCGGGCCCGCGAAATGGCCGTGCGGGTCGCCATCGGCGCGCCGCGGTCGCGCATCATCCGGCAGCTGCTCACCGAGTCGGTGCTGCTGGCGACCTGCGGCGCCGTCCTCGGTTTCGCGCTGGCGTGGCTCGGCGTCCGCGCGCTGCTCGCGCTCGGCGCGTCGAAGCTGCCGCGGCTCGACGCCGTCAGCTTCGACGGCCGCGTGCTGCTGTTCTCACTCGTGGCGCTGGTCGTCAGCGGCCTGCTGGTCGGCTTCGCACCGGCCCTGCGCCTGGCGGCGACGGACGTCCGCACGCTGATGAGCGAGAGCACACGCTCGGCGAGCGGCGGCCGCGGCACCGCGCGCTGGCTGAGCACGATGACGGTGATCGAGATCGCGCTCGCGATCCTGCTCGTCGCTGGCGCCGGCTGGCTGGTGCGTGGTTTCGCCAACCTGCGCACGACCGATCTCGGCTTCGCTGCCGACCAGCGCCTCATCTTCGACGTCTCGTTCCTCGGCCCGAAGTATCCCAACCCCGACGCCGTCGTCACGGCCTCACAAACGCTGATGGATCGGCTCGCCGCGCTGCCGGGCGTCACCGGCGTCGGCTCGACTTCGAGCTTTCCGCTGAGGAACACGCTCGAGAGCTCCCTCATCGCCGCGTTCCACGGGCATCCCGTCGATCCCGCGCACCCGATGGGCACGCGCCAGCGCCTCGCCAGCGCCGGCTACTTCCAGGCGACCGGCACGCGCCTGCTGCAGGGACGCGATTTCGGGCCGGACGATCGCCGCAACACGCGCGCGGTGGCGATCGTCAACCGCACCTTCGTCAAGCGCTATCTGAACGGATCCGATCCGATCGGCCTGCAGTTTTCCGCCGGCTATCCCGATCCCGATCCCAGCAACGAAGTCATCGTGATCGGCGTCGTCGACGATGTCCGCCAGAAGACAGTGGCCGACGAGGCGGAGCCGGCCTTCTACCAGGCGATGTCGCAGAACCCGCTCCGTCGCCAGACCGTGGTGGTGGCGACGTCGGCGAGAGACACCGGAGCGCTGCAGTCGGCGATCCGCGGCGAAATGCGCGGCTTCGATCCGCAGGTTGCCGTCGAGTTCGAACTGGTGCGCGACCTGGTGGACGGGACGCTCCGGCGGCAGCAACTGGGTATGACGCTGATGCTGATCTTCGGCAGCGTGGCGGTCCTGCTCGCCGCCATCGGTATCTACGGCGTCGTCGCCTACGCAGTATCGCAGCGCCGCGGCGAGATGGCGACGCGCCTGGCGCTCGGCGCGACGCCCGGCAGCGTGTTCCTGCTGGTCATGCGCCAGGGCGCGCTGCTGGCGCTCACCGGTACGGCGATCGGCCTGTTCATCGCCTACTTGTCGGGACGCATCGTCGCCAGCCAGATCTACGCGATTCGCGCCTCTGACCCGCTCATGCTCGGCGCGGCGATCGTCCTGGTGGCGGGCATCACCGCGCTGGCGACGATGATCCCGGCGTGGCGCGCGTCGCGGCTGGCGCCGTCAGGCGTGCTGCACACCGACTAGCGCGCGCCGGCGGCCCGCCGCCACGAGAGGCCTCGCCTGGCGCACTACTGGCCGCGCCGCAGCGCGCGCCCTGTGTGGACGACGGTCGTCCGGCCGTCCTGGAAGACGATCTGGCCGTTGACCCACACCGTCTTGACGCCGACCGCCTGCGACTGCGCGTGTCCGAAGTCGGCGCGGTCGGCCACCGTCGCGGGATCGAACAGTACGAGATCGGCGGCGTAGTCCGTTCCGATCCGCCCGCGGTGCGCCAGGCCCGCATTGGCGGCCGCAAGGCTCGTCATCTTGCGAACGGCTTCTTCGAGAGAGAAGAGTCTCTTGTCGCGCACGTATGGACCGAGTACTTTCGCGAACGACCCGAAGCCGCGCGGATGCAGGCCGTGCGACATGCCGTCGCTGCAGATATTCGCGAACGGCCACTGCACCAGGCGCTCGACGTCGGCGTCGGACATCCCCTTCGCGACGATGCCGGCGGCATCCCCATCGGGCTCGGCGAGCAGATCCATCAACGACTGCGCCGGTGACGCGTTCCGGATCGCGGCGACCTGCGCAAGCGTTCTGCCGGCGTAGTCGGGGTGGGCAGGAAACGAATTGAAGATGATGTCGCCGGGAAGCGCGACGTGCGCGAGCACGAACTCCGTCTCGCGGCGGTCGCTGAAGTTTCGCTTCGGGTAGAGCACGCCGAGATTCGACTGCCAATATGTGTAGGGATAGATGTCGGCCGTCAGCTGTACCCCGGACGCGCGAGCCTTGTCGAGCGCGGCGCGGAGCTTCCCGGCCTGGCCCCAGAGGTCGTGCATGCCGAGCTTGATGTGCGACACCTGTACCGGCATACCGGTGACGCGGCCGATCGTGACGATCTCGTCGAGCGCGTCCCAGAAATCGCGATCCTCGCTGCGCAGGTGGCTCATGTAGCGGCCGCCGGCGTCCGCGGCGACCCGGGCAAGCGCCAGGACCTCCTCACGCGAGGAGTAGATGCCGGGATCGTACTCGAGCCCGGTCGACAGCCCCAGCGCGCCGGCGTCCATCTCCGTCTGCACCAGCGCCTTCATGCGATCGATCTCCGCGGCCGTCGCGGGACGCTTGAAGTCATCGCCCATCACGCGGCCACGGATCGAACCGTGGCCGGCAAACGACGCCACGTTGACCGACACCGGCTGCGCCTCGAGCGCAGCAAAGCGCTTGCTGAGATCGATGCCGCCGCCGTCCTGGCCGACGACGATGGTCGTCACTCCCTGGCTGACCATCGCCAGCGCGTCGGGTGCCTCGGCGAGCCCGCGGTCGTGATGGCTGTGCGTGTCGATGAAGCCCGGGGCGAGCGCGAGACCGGCCGCATCGACAACCTGTTCGCCGGCGTACGGCTCGAGTCGGCCGATGGCGGCGATGTGGTCCCCGTCAATCCGTACATCCGCCTGGCGTGAGGGGCCGCCGCTGCCGTCGATCAGGCGGGCGTGACGGATGAGCGTTGTCGACGAGGGCGCTGACGCGGCGCCGACGAGCGCTGCGGCCAGCGTCAGAAGGGCGAGTCGGATCAGATGCCGGTGGACCACGCCCGGCCGCTCGCGACCACGCCCATCCTGACGCCGCTGTCGGGCGTCGCCGTTTGTCATGCGCTACTTCGCCATTCGTGATTCGTCACTGGTCGTGCCACGACGTCCACCGCCAGGCGTCGGAGCGCCTGTCGGCACGTCGATGTTCACCGGACGGCCGTCGACGAACACGCGTCGGATGTGCGGCGGGTCGGCGAATAGATCCCCTTCGACCACGAGCAGGTTGGCGATCTTGCCCTTTGCGAGGGTGCCGACACGGGCGTCGGCGCCGGCGATCTTTGCCGCGTTGACGGTCAGGGCGCGCAGCGCCTGATCCGGCGTCAGGCCGCCGTCCCTCACCGCGCGCGCGGCGGCGCGCAGTAAGTCGGATGGGGCCAGCCCGCCTTCCGACGCGAAAGCGTACGGAATGCCGGCCTTCTCGAGCGCGGCCGGGACCTTGGGCGCGTTCTGCTGCATGCGGGTCACGCGAACCGGCGTGTCGTCGCGACCGCCGCGGCCGCCTGGCGCCGGGTTGCCCGAACCCACGGTCAGGATCACTTTCGCGTGCGCCGCCTTCAGATCGGCCACGGTCTGATCCGCCTCGATGCCGCCGGTGACGATCGGATCGAGGTTGAATTCCTTCGCCATGGCGAGGGCTCGCAGGATCTCGCGCACCTCTCCTGCTTCGAATGACACCGGCATCCTGCGATCGAGCGCCGGCGCCAGCGCGTCGAGTGCCGGCTCGAACACCGGGCGCGCCTGGTCCTGGTGCTTGTCGGCCCAGATGCGCGCCTCCTTCTGCCACTTCGCGTCGTAGAATGCCTGCCGCACGAAGGCGACGTCGCCGAGCAGCGCCGCTGGATAGCCGGCGCCGCCGCGACCGGCCGCGAACGTCACGTGCTGCGCGACCGGCGCCGCGATGACCACCGCACCGCGGCGATAGGCGCCGACGCGGCTCACGTCGTCATCGTCGGGCGGCGCCGCGACGTTGACCAGGGCGCTCTCCCCCTTCAGCAGTCCCGACGGCGGTACGGCGAGCAGGGTGGTGATGCCGGCGGCGGCGAGGCGCTGCATCTCGACGCCCTCGTAGCGCACGTGGCTCGCCGCGTCGAAGTCGGGATTGAGCAGCGCGTCGCGCCGGGTTCGATCGGCATCGGCCCAGGTCGGCGGCGGTGCCGCAGCCGCGCCGCGGCCGCGGCCGCCTCCCTGCCCGTCGGGCGCGGCCTCCGCCGCTGCCGGGGCGGCCGCCGCGGCGACGCGCGGCGGATCGACCGCGGTCGTGTTGGTCATGTCGATCAGGCCGGGGTAGATCGTCAGGTTGGCGCCCTCGACCACGACCGCGTCGGCGGGAATCGCGACGCTCGCGCCGACGTCCTCGATGAGGCCGTTGCGCATCACGAGATTCCCCTTTTCGATCGTCGTCCCGGCGCTGACGATCTTCGCGCCCTGGATCGCGTACACCGGCGCGGCCGGCATCTGCGCGTCAAGTGTCGGGTAGGCGAACGCCGCCACGAACACCAATGCGGGCGCCGCGAACAACGTCCATCGTCTCTCGGCTATCGGATATCGGACATCGATCGCCATCGCTACTCCCTCGCCATGAAGCGCTTGTAGAGTTCCGTGTGCTTGCTCTCGAGCGGCACGTCCCGGCCGGCGATGACGACGTGCTGGATCTGCGAACGAATCTCCAGCGCGTCCCCCTTCATCACGACGAGATTGGCCAGCTTGCCCGGCTCGATGCTGCCAACCAGGCCGTTGACGCCGAGGATGCGCGCGGCGTCGAGCGTGATCGCGCGGATTGCCGTGTCGTGATCGAGGCCCCACGCCACCGACCGCGCGGCCTGGAACGGCACGTCGCGCGAAAACTGGAAGCCGCCGCTTGAAAACGCGAACCGGACGCCGGCTTTCGCGAGGACGCCTGCCGCCTGGTACGGATAGGCGTGGAATTCGTCTTCGCGCGGAGGCAGCGCCAGCACGCTGGTGAGAATCACCGGCACATCGTGCTCCTTGAGGAACCCGGCGACCCGCTGCACGTCAGCGCCGCTGCGGATGACGACTCGCACGTGCTGCTTCTCGGCCCAGGTCACCGCGTCGCGAATCGACTGCTCGGTGCCGGCGCTGACGATGAACGCCTGGCTGCGATTCAGAATGGGGAGGAACGGCTCGAGTGACAGATCGATGGGGTGCCCGGCCGGCGCCTTGGCATACGCCGCGGCCCGTTCGAGGAGCGCCGTCAGCTTCGCGATCTGCTCGGTCGGGGTCGGCCCGCCGGTCGGCCCGCCGCCGCGGCCGCCACCACCCCCGCCGCGGCCACCGCCGCCGCCGCCGCCGCCGGGATACGTCATGACAAGACCGGCGCTCTGGCGCACGCGGCCCTCCTCCCACGTCCACCCGTCGAGATCCATCACCGGCAGCGAGCCGCTGATCACACCGCCGCCCGGTGTCACGGCAACCGTCGTGATCCCCTCGACCCGGTCGATGGGCACCGAATCGCTGTCCATCTGGAACGCGCGCTCGGTCCTGAGCGCCTGGTTCCAGTCGCCGATTTCGCTCACGTCGTCATAGTTGCGCGGTCCGGGCTCGTTGAGCCCGACGTCGGTCCCCGCGTCGACGAAGCCGGGATAGACGTTCGCGCCCGCCGCGTCGACGATCTTCGCGCCGGCCGGAGGCGTGACGCTCTCGCCGACCGCGTCGATGCGGTTGCCCTTGATCACGATGGTGCCGCGCGGAATCACCGCGCCCGACACCGTGACGATGCGCGCGTTGGTGATCGCCCACGCCGGACCGTTGGCGTTGGTCTTGGGGATCTGAAGGATCTCTTCGGGCACGAACGGCTGTGCCGTCGCCGCGGGCGCCGCGGCGCCGTTGCCAGTGCCGTTAGCCGGTGGCGCGACCGTGCGCGTGACGCCCTTCTCCTTCTCGATCGCGGCGACGCGGTCGAGATCCTTGACACGGTCGTAGTAGACGACGCCATCGATGAAGGCACGGTCGACGATCGCCTCGGTGCTGAGCGGATGGTGGTTCCAGATGACGACGTCGGCGTCCTTGCCGACGTCGAGCGAGCCGACGCGGCTGTCGATGCGCAGCTGCTTCGCCGGGTTGATCGTCACCGTCGCCAGCGCCTCGTCGTCGGTGAGGCCGCCGTAACGGACCGTCTTTGCCGCCTCGTTGTTCAGCCGTCGCGCCTGCTCGGCGTCGTCGGAATTGATCGAGACGAGCACCCCCTTGCGCGTCATGATCGCGGCGTTGTAGGGGATCGCGTCTTCCGCCTCGATCTTGTAGCCCCACCAGTCGGAGAAGGTCGAGGCGCCGGCGCCGTGCGCGGCGATTTCCTTGGCCACCTTGTAGCCTTCGAGGACGTGCTGGAAGGTGGCGACCTTGAAGCCCATCTCGTCGGCGACGCGGATCATCATCAGGATTTCGTCGGCGCGGTACGAGTGGCAGTGCACGAGCCGTTTGCCCTCGAGCACCTCGACGAGCGGATCGAGCTGCAAGTCCTTCTTGGGCGGCAGCGGATCCTGCCCTTTCGCCTTCGCCGCGTTGTAGTCGTCCCAGGCCCTTTTGTAAGCCTTGGCGCGTGTGAAGGCGTCGCGCATCACGTAGTCGACGCCCTGGCGCGTGCTGGGAAAGCGTTCGGGCGGCGTCGCCGCCTGGCCGCGTTTGCGGGTGACGTTCTCGCCGAGCGCGAACTTGATCCCCGGCAGCGCCCCGTCGAAGACGATGTCCTCGGGACGCGTCTTGCCCCAGCGCAGCTTGATCACCAGCGTCTTGCCGCCAATCGCGTTGGCACTGCCGTGCAGGATGTTGGCGGTCGTCGTACCGCCGGCGAGGTCGCGGTAGATGTCGATGTCGGTGGGGTCGAGCACGTCGCCCATGCCGACCATCGAGCTGACGGACGTGCCCCCCTCGTTGATGTCGTCGTTGGCGATGTGCGAGTGGGCGTCGATGAGCCCCGGCGAGACGAACTTGCCGCTGCCGTCGATCACCTCGGCGCCCGCCGGGATGCTGACGGCGCTGCCGATCGCGGCGATCTTACCGTTCTGCAAGACGATCGTGCCCGCCGCGATGGTGCCGTGACTGACGGTCAGCAGCGTCGCGTTGCGGATGGCGACGACGCCGGTGGCGGCGGCCTGGCCGCCGAGGCGCGCTGCCGAGCCGGGCAGCGCCACGATGGCGGCAAGTATGAAAACAGCGGCGCCCAGTCGGGCGTATCGGTAGTGCACCGGAATCCTCCAGGAGAGCGGAACGCCGCACTCTATCGTACGGCGCGTCGTATGCCCGGATATAAACGGTCCCCTGGCACCTCGCTTGCTACGAACGCGTCCGGAGAGCCGTTGTATGAAGATTGCAGGTATCGTGCTGATCGTCCTGGGTGTTCTCGGCCTCGCCTACGGCGGCTTCGGCTACACCAGGGACAAGAAAGTCGTCGATCTCGGCCCGCTGCAGGCGACGACACGGACACACGAGACCGTGCCGGTACCGCCGCTCGTCTCAGGGGCGGCCGTGGTCGCCGGCATTGCCATGCTCGTCGCGTCGTCACGGAAGGTGTGAAGGCCCGGCTTACCGGACGCTGACTGGCCGCGAGGCGAACACCGCGAGGTCGATCGTCCCGGCGACGGCTTCGTAGCCCGCTGCATTCAAATGCAGATGATCGCCGGCGTCGAATCGCAGCAGTGTCTTCGTGGGCTGGGCGGGATCGTGCACGGCCGCGTCGAAGTCGAAGACCGCGTCGTACCCCTGGCCGCCGCGGATCCACTCATTCAGTTGGCGCCGCTTGGCCTCTCCTTCGGGCGTCCAATAGGCGGCCCCCTCGAACGGCGTCAGAGTGGCGCCGTAGACGCGAAGACCGTGAGCGTGGGCGCGAGCGATGATCTGCTGGTGCGCAGCGATGAGATCGGCGGCCGCCGGCGACGGACTCTGGCGTGCCTGGCCGATGTCGTTGATGCCCTCGAGCACGATCACCGCCGTCACACCGGGCTGCGCGATGACGTCACGATCGAAGCGTGCCAGGGCCGACGGACCGTTCCCCTCGTTGAGCAGCCGGTTGCCGCCGATACCGGCATTGAGTACGGCCACACGCGCCCCCGCGGCGGTGAGGCGGCGGGCCAGATAGTCCGGCCACCGGTGGTTGGCGTCGAGGCCCGAGGCGGTGCCGTCGGTGATCGAGTCGCCGAGCGCGACGATGACGCCGGCGTCCGCCGGCGCGGCCACCTCGACGCGCGTCAGGAAGAACCACGTGGCTGACTGCAGCCCGTCGGCACGCCGATAGGTCGTCGTCGCCTCGACAGGCATGGTCGCCCGGCCGGCGAAATTGCCGGGCGCCGAGACATAGCTGGTCTGCCACGATGCAGGATGGGTCGTGGCCGGCGACGCCATCGCCCCGGTGTCGCCGGGAAGAAAGAGATCGATGGCGAGGTCGGAGAAATCCGGGGCCTCGAGATTCACCGGATCGCTGAGCAGGACAGCGCCTGCCGGGATCGTGGCCTGCGCGACGCCGTCGAACGTGAGCGGCCGAGCCGATGCCGCAACGATCGCCGCGTCGTGGTCGCGGCGGGCGACGCTCGCGGCGCCGATGCGCAGACCGGCTGTCCCGAACGTGTTGGTGAAGACGACGCGCAGCCGAGCGCCGCCGTGCGTGATGTGGACGATTTGACGCAGCGTTTGATCGCTCACCCGCAAGAGCGACTGCCCGCTGGTCGCCGGGGGGGCGCCCGTCGCGGCCGGCGCGTCGACGCGGGCGGTCGACGCCGCGAACCATGTGCCAATCCAGCGCTCGCCGGCTGCGGCGCCCGCCAGCGGTCGCTCGGGCAACACCAGCGCCACCGCCACCGCGGCGGCGAGACACGCCTTCATCGGCGATCCGACGCGGCGAGCGTGTCCTTCAGCCATGCAATCATCTCGGCCTTGTAGTGCTGCTGGTCGGCATCCTTCCAGGTGCCCATGCCGTGGCCGCCGGCTTCGACGGTGATGATGTCGCAGCGCGCGCCGACCGCGCGCATCGCCGCGCACATCATCGTCGATTGCTCGTAGGGGACCTGATCGTCGCGCGTCCCGTGGATGGCGAGAAACGGCGGCATGCCGCGGTGGACGGCGTAGATCGGCGACACGGCCTTGAGTTTCGCGAATCCCGCCTCGTCATAGCCTTCGGCGCCGAGGAAGGCGATGCTGCCGCCGTTCTTCATGTGCCCGCTGATCGACGTCATGTTGAAGCGGTTCGGATAGGCCTGACGCTGGCGCGCGATCTTCTCGTAGTCGACCGGACCATAGATGTCGACGACCGCAGCGACGGTCGTCTCGGGCGTTTCATGCGTGCCGGCGTAGTTGACCAGGAAACCGCCGGCGGACTCACCGGCCAGCACGATCCGCTTCGGATCGACGTGGTAGGCGGCGGCATTCGCCCGTAGCCAGCGGATCGCGGCGTCGACGTCGTCCTTCGCCTCGGCGAAGCGGAATTCCGGCGCCATCCGGTAGTCGATGCTGAACCAGGCGAACCCGGCGTCGGCGAGCGGCTGGAACGTCGGCGCCATGTTGGTGGCGCGGCTGCCGCCATCGAAGCCGCCACCGTGGACGAGGATGGCCGCGGGGAACGGACCCGGGCCATCCGGCACATGGGCGTCCAGCAGCAGCGCGTGACCGTTCGGCTTTCCGAACTCGATTCCCGTCTGCGTGATCGGCGCGAATGCGACGGCGCAGAACACGGCAGCGATGATGGCTCGCATGACGCGGACTCTATCAGAGAACCCCATTGCGGCCGCGACTTGCTACGATACGGTCGTGACCATGCAAGCTCGTACCTTCCGCCGCGACTCGAACGTGCCGGCCCGGCGCCGGTTTCTCGCCAGGCTCGGCCTGGGCTCGGCCGCGATCGGCGCACTCGTCGGATCGGCGGCGCCCGCCGCTGCCCAGGGGAGGTCGCCGCGCCACCATGCCGTCGACGACTGGATGGACGCGCTCCCTTCGGCGCACCGCATGCTCTTCGACGCCATCACACCGCCGGGAGTGAAGACCATCCGGCACTATGCGAGCAACGTCTTTGACGCCAACAAGAGCGGCTATGACGTCGACAGCCGCGATCTCGGCGTGATCGTCATCCTCCGGCACAACGCCACGCCGCTGGCCTTCAACGACGCGATCTGGCGGAAGTACGGCGCCGCCCTGGCGAGCGAGCTGGAGCTGAAGGAGAAGGCGCCGGCCGTGAATCCCGGCAACGCCGGCGGCGAGTCGCTCGACTCGCTGAGCGACCTCGGCGCGCACTTCGGCGTGTGCGCGATGGCGACGCGCCGCTACGCGGGGATCCTGGCGCCCGCCAGCGGCGGGACGGTCGACGCGATGTTCGAGGAGCTCGCCAGGAACCTGATCAGGAACGCGCACCTGACCCCCGCCGGCATCATCGCGGTCGGCCGCGCGCAGGAACGGGGCTTCATGTTCGGCTATGCCGGATGATCGGCGCCGCGGCGCGACGGCCGCGGCCCTGACGGCGCTGGCGATCGCCGCGGCGGGCGTCCTGTCGCAGGCGGGCACCGGCGCGCAGCAACCGTCGCCGGCGGCCGACCTCGCGTGGCGCGTGCCGGACGCCGACGCGCTACCCGCCGGCCTCTGGAAGGACACCGTCCTCTACGGCCGCCAGCTGTTCGCGAACACGCCGTCGCTCATCGGCCCAGAGGCGGCTGACGGCGGGATGCGCTACGCGGGCAACAATCTCTCGTGCCAGAGCTGCCATCTGCTCGCCGGCACGCAGGCGTTCGCGCTGCCGATGGTCGGCGTCTATGCGGCGTTTCCCGCCTATATGGCGCGCGAGAACGAGGTGCGCACGATCGAGGATCGCATCGAAGGCTGCCTGGAGCGCAGCATGAACGGCCGCGCGCTGCCGCCGGATGGGCGCGAGATGAGGGCGATCGTCGCCTACGTGCAGTTCCTCAGCACCGGCGTCCCGGTCGGCCGGAGCGCGGACGGTCGAAGCACGCCCGTCCTGCCGTATCTCGATCGCGCCGCCGACAGCGTGAGGGGACGGACCGTCTATGACGCGACGTGCGTCGCGTGTCACCAGCCCGACGGCCAGGGGCTGCGCAAGGGAAGACCTGGCGACGCCGCCGGCTATCTGTATCCCCCGTTGTGGGGACCGGACAGCTTCAACGACGGCGCCGGCATGCACCGCCTCATCTCCTCGGCGAGCTACATCCGCGCCAACATGCCGTTCGGCACGACGTACCGGACGCCGGTGCTGAGCGTCGAGGACGCGTGGGACGTGGCGGCGTTCATCAACAGCCAGGCGCGTCCGGCACGCGCGCATCTCGAGCTCGACTATCCGGATCGATCGAAGAAGCCCGTCGATGCGCCGTTCCCGCCCTTTGCGGACCCCTTTTCTCTGGAGCAGCATCGTCTCGGCCCTTTCAAGCCGATGCTCGAGCTGCGGCAGTAGGACGCGCCGTCGCGGTCGCCGCCGACTACTTGATCGCGACGACCATCGAATCGGGGCCGACGAGCGGCTCGACCCGGGTCTTGGTGAAACCGGCGTCCTTCATCCAGCCGGCGCAGTTGGCGCCCGTGTAGTCGAAGCCGCCCGGCGTCTCGATCAGCATGTTGAGGCTCATCATCAGGCCGAATGCGTTCTTCGATCGGTCGTCGTCGATGATCGCCTCGTAGACGACAAGGCTGCCGCCGGCCGGCAGTGCCTGGTAGGCCTTGGCGATCAGCATCTTCTTCGTCGGCAGATCCCAATCGTGCAGGATGTGTCCCATCATCACGACGTCCGCTTCGGGCAGCGGATTGTCGAAGAAGCTGCCCGGCACGAACGAGAGGCGATCGGCGACGCCGGCGGCCTTGACGTACTCCTCGAAGATCGGCCCGACCTGCGGCAGGTCGAAGCCCATGCCGCGCAGGTGTGGATTGGCCCGCGCCACCTGGGTCGCGAGATCGCCCTGCGCCGTGCCGACGTCGACGAACGTGCGGTAGCCGCTCCACGGCAGCGCGCGCGCGATCGCCATGTTGGCGCCGCGGCTGATGCCGCTCATCGCGGCGAGGAATTCTTTCAGCCTCGCCGGATCCGAGTAGAGCGTCTCGAACATGGCGGGACCGCCGCTCCTCACCTCGTTCTGGGGCAGGCCGCTGCGGATGGCCTCTGTGAGATGGCCCCAGAACGGATACAGGCGGTGGTTCGCCATCTCGAGGATGCCGCCCACGTACGACGGCTTCCGCTTGTCGAGGAAGAAATCCGTCTCCGGTGCATTCGCGTAGCGATCGCCCTCGCGTTGAAGCAAGCCGAGCGCGACGAGCGTATCGAGGAAATCGCGCGCCGATCGCGGGTGCAGGCCGAGCCGGGCGCGCAGCGCCTCGAACGCCGCGGGGCCGCCGGCAAGCTCGGTGAACACGCCGATTTCGACCGCGCTGAGAAGTGTCTTCGCCGGCCAGAACGCCAGGCCGGTCTGCAGGATTTTTTCGGGTGACAGTTCTCCGCTCATGTGCGGAGATCGTATCACTCGCTGCGCGGCGCGCGCCGCGTCATCGTCTGTTCGATGTCGGCGATTTCGATCGGCACGGACGCCGACAGGTTTTCGTAGCCGCTGTCGGTGATGAGAATCATGTCCTCGAGGCGGATGCCGAGGTGCTCGTCCTCGATGCGCATCTGCGGCTCGATCGTGAAGACGCGTCCGGGCTCGAAGGTCGGCGCCTGGAGGCCGCCCGGATCGTGCACCTCGAGCCCGACGTTGTGGCCCAGGCTGTTGGCGTCCTTCCGGCTGCGAAAGCTCTCGACCATGTTCGCGGCCGCGGTCCGGATGCGATCGTCCGTAAAGTGATACGACGCCATGATGCCGTCCATCTTCAGTACGGCCGCGTGAATCGCGTCAATCGGCTTCTCGTGGACCCTGATCGACGTCAGCACCGCCTGATAGAGCCGCAGGTAGATGCCGTACATCTCACGCTGGCGCGGCGTGAATGTGCCGTTCGCCGGGAACACGCGCGTGACGTCCGATTGGTAGTACTTGTAGTCGGGCGCGTAATCGAACTGGACCAGGTCACTGTCCTGCAGGACTGCGGTATTGCGGTTGTAGTGGGTGTAGTAGGTGTTCTTGCCGGTCGCGATCAGCGCGAAGTAGGCGGCGCCGAGCGCGCCCGCTTTCTTGTAGACGTACTCGGCATCGGCCTGCAGTTCGTATTCGTGCAGCCCCGGCCGCGCATTGCGCATCGCGGCGACGATCGCGTCGCCGGCGATCCGCGTGGCTTCGCGAATCACCGCGATTTCGCGCGGGCTCTTGATCGCGCGCAGTGCGTTCAGGATGGGATCGAGATTCCTGACCTCTGACTGCGGGGCGGAAGTCTTCAGCTTCGCGACGAAGGCCGACTCGCGGGAGTCGCGCCCGTCCCACGGGTCCGCCTTGTTGGCTGACCAGAACCGCGTCGGATCGCCCTGCGACTGGCTGCCGAGTACTTCGGCGGCAAACGGCGTGTAGATCGTGCGATGCTCGCCCGCCAGACTCGCGACGGCGGCGCTGAAGTCCCCCTCCGGTACGGCGGCGTCGACGCCCAGCGCCTGCGCCGTATCGAGACCCGGCGCCAAGGCGGGACCGTACATGCTGTTGTCGCGCCGATCGTTCTTCGGCTGCAGGTAGACGGTCGTCCGTTTCGTGCGGCCGTCGATCACGAGGCGGGCGCGGGGCTCGGCGACACCGGTCAGGTAGAAGAACTGGCTGTTCTGCCGAAACGGCATCTCTCCAGGAGGCCCGGGCGTCCCGAGTACGAGCGCGGCGCCGTCCCCGATCTCGGCCATCAGCTTCGCCCGCCGGGCGGCGTACTCGTCGGCCGGGAAGATCTCGTCACCGCGAAACACCGGCTGCGCGGCCGGCGACGCCATCAACCCGGCTGCCATGAGCGCTGCCGCGACGAGCCGTCGCGGCAGACGTCGGCACACCTTCAAGGGCCGCATCACGGCGTGCAACGCATTGGAGCACCGCCCGTCGCTGGTGCCGCTTTCACCTTTCTCGCCGCGGCGAGCTGATCGAAGGCGACCTGCTGCAGCGCTTTCACTTCCGCAGCCGGCATGCCCAGCTCGAACGCCGAACACTCGCCGTCGCCGAGCGAGCGCGGATCGCGTCCGGTCAGGTCGCCAAACACCATCAGCGCTTCGAGATAGTAGCCCTCGGTGCTGGCGTGATAGTGATCCGTCGTCCACAAGTCGATCTGGCCAGGCGTTGTGCCATCGTACGGATTCGGATCGGCGACGCCGGTTTCCATCGCGCGAATCCACGCGTCGCCGACCGGAATGACCGACTTGATCGCGGGCGACGTCGCTGCCGCCTTCTCGTAGCCGGCTCGTACGTCG
The DNA here is from genome assembly GCA_036496585.1 of Vicinamibacterales bacterium. Taxonomy (NCBI): domain Bacteria; kingdom Pseudomonadati; phylum Acidobacteriota; class Vicinamibacteria; order Vicinamibacterales; species Vicinamibacterales bacterium. The sequence goes on along the minus strand of DASXLB010000028.1, from coordinate 94,601 downwards.
TGCGCCATCGCGGCGATTGGCTGGCCGTGCCAGTGCCCAGTCTCGGGATACGTCTGATCGGCCCGCGGCCAGGTGGCCGTGAGATGAATCCGGACCTTCCGGTTCAGGCCGCTCAGCAGATCGGCCATCTCTTTCGTCGTCGAGACGAGTTTCGCGGGATCGCCGGGCTTGGCGGAGTCGAGAGTGCTGTAGCCGTGCATCACGACGACGTCCCATTGCCGACCGGCGATGACATCGCGCTTGTTCTGCAGGTGCCAGTCGAGCCCGATGCCGGGATGCGTCTCGAGCGACACGTCGTAGTCGAGGCCGGCCTGTTTCGTAAACGACTTGAACAGTGCCGGCACCCCGCCGATCCCTTCGTGGTTGAGATCGGTGACAAATTCGGGCCGCCACTTCTCAACGTTCGATCCGGCGGCGAACGTGAAGCTGTTGCCGAGAAAGAGGACGGCGGTCGGCGAAGCGAACGAGGCAGCGGTGAGTGCGAGCCCCGCGCAGACGATACCGAGCGGTGCGAGTCTCATGGGGATGAAGAATACGCGATATTGGCGATGGCGCGCATCAAGGGACGAGCTTGCTGCTGCCCCAACGCCGAGACAGGAGGTCGGCGCCACGGAGGGAAGGAGTCTGCCGTAAAAAGGACTTCGAGTGCCTATCCGACCGGCCCGATCGCGCTTGACCGGCGCCATTCGCGAGCCTCATGATGGCGAAGATTTTGCCTCAGGTCGGACGATGCCGAACTCACTAGTCGTCGGACGATCGCTCGCCGTGGTCTGCCACCCGATGCTGGCGTGGCAGCGGCTGACGCCGAGCGGCCGGGTGGCGCTCGCCCTCGCCTATGCGGTGTTTTCGTACGTGGCGGCTCTCGCGACCCTCCTGACGCTGCGCGGCTGATCGCGGCACACGGCGCCGGCGGCTGCCTATCGACACCGCCAGCGCTACTCGTCCCTCAGAGCGACGACCGGATCGACGCGCGTTGCGCGCAAGGCCGGAACGTAGCTGGCGATGGCAGCGGTCACAACGAGCACCAGCGGAATCGCCGAAAACGTGACGGCGTCGGTCGTGCTGATGCCGAACAGCAGGCTCGCCATCACCCGCGTAAGCGCGGCGGCGCCCAGCAGGCCGATGACACTCCCGGCGATCGTGAGCTCGAGTCCCTGGCGCATCACCATCCGCAGGATGCGCGCGCGCTCGGCGCCGAGCGCCATACGCACGCCGATGTCGTGCGCTCCCTGCGCGACCAGATGCGACATCACGCCGTAGACGCCGACGATCGCCAGGATCAGTGCAAACGCCGCAAAGGCGCCCAGCATCAGCGTCGAAAACCGTTGCCGCGCCATCGACGCCGACATCCGCTGCGCCATCGTCTGCACGTCGAAGACGGTGATGGTCGGATCGATCTCGTGCAGCTTGCGGACCATGTCGCGCGCGATTGACGCGGGATCCGATGACGCGGTGCGGGCGACCTGATACCCGCTCCACGCGCTTGGACGATAGACGACCAGCCGCCCGTCGACGTCGAGGCCGTACTGCTTCACCGTGCCGACGACCCCGACGACGACCGGCTTGGGGGCTTTGGGATCGCCGCTCCACACGTGCTTGCCGAGCGCGTCGCCAGCCGGCCAGAACCGCCGCGCGAACTTCTCGTCGATGATCGTCACCGGCTGCGCGTTCTGCTGCAGATCGGCGTCGGTGAAGAAACGCCCCTGGACGAGCGGAATCCTCATCGTCGTGAAATAGGCGGAGGTGGCGCCGCGTTGATCCACTTGCAGTTCTTCGCCGGGCCGCGGCGTCCAGCCCTCGACATTGATGCCGCCCCAGCCGACCGATGACGTGAACGGCAGCGCCGTGACGGCGCCCCACGAGACGACGCCGGGCACGGCCGCCAGCGCGGCGCCGGCCGTGCGATAGAACGCGATCGCCTGGTCGCGATTGTCGAAGGGATGCGCCCGCGAGCCGATCCGCATCGAAATGACGCCCTCGGGATCGAAACCCGGCGACACCTGCTGCAGACGGATGAAGCTGCGGACCAGCAGCCCGGCACCGATCAGCAGCATCAGCGAGATCGCGACCTCCGCCACGACGAGGAGACTCCGCAGCCGCCGACGGCTGCTCCCGAAGCCGCCTTCTCCTTGCGCGTTTCTGCCGCCCGCCTTGAGCGACGTGTTGAGATCGACGCGCGCCGCCCGCAGCGCCGGCGCCAGCCCGAACAGCACGCCGGTGGCGATCGAGACAATGAACGTGAACGCGAGCACCGTCGCGTCGAGCGCGATCGCCTCCAGCCGCGGAATGTTGCCGGGATTGATCGTACGCACGACCCGCAGCGCCGCTTCGGCAATCGCCAGGCCGGCGGTGCCGCCGAGAAGCCCGAGCAGCAGGCTCTCGGTGAGGAGCTGCCGAACGAGCCGCGTCCAGCTCGCGCCGAGCGCGGTTCTCACCGCGATTTCCTTCTGCCGGCTCGTCGCGCGCGTCAGCAGCAGGTTGGCCACGTTTGCGCACGCGATGAGCAGCACCAGCGCCACCGATCCGAGCACGACCAGCACCGCGACGCGGACGTCGCCGACGACGGACTCCACGAGCGGGACGACGTCGATGGTGAAGCTGCGATCGCGCTTGTCCTTGTCCCTGATCCGCGCCGCGATCGCCGCCACGTCGTCTCTCGCCTGCGTCATCGTGACGCCGGCCTTCAGCCGCGCCATCAGGTTGTAGTTCTCGTCGCCGCGGCGCGTCACGGCGTCGGCACCGAGCGGCAGCGGCACGAACACGTCCATCCGCTGGATGCTCGCCACCGTCGGCATGATCTCGGCGTCCATCAAAAACTCCGGCCGCAGCACCCCGGCGACTTCGAACAGGTTCTTCGCGTCGCCGCCGCCCTGGCCGAACCCATTGAGGGTGATGCTGGTGCCGACCACGTTCGGATCGGCATTGAACGCCCGCTTCCAGAAGCCGTAGCTCAAGATGACGACCGGCGGCTTGCCCGGCGCGTCCTCGTCGGCACGCAGCAGCCGGCCGAAGAGGGGCTTGGCACCGAGCAGATGGAACAGCGTCGACGAGGTTCTCAGCCCCTCGACGCGGATCGCCTCGTCACGCGTCAGAATCGTGCCGTCGCGTCCCTGCGAAATCGACATCTCTTCGAACGATCGATTCTCGCTGCGCACGTCGATGAACTGTCCGGGCGACGGCCAGTCCTGCGGGATGCTGATGCCGGGCGACCGCAGCCACAGCATGGCCAGCCGGTTCGGATCGGGATACGGCAGCGGCTGGAGCAGCAGCGCGTTGACGACGCTGAAGGTCGCGGTATTGGCGCCGATGCCGATGGCAAGCGAGGCGACGATCACCGCCGACAGGGCCGGCGTGCGGCGCAGCGCGCGGAGTGCGTAGCGAAGGTCTTGAAGGAAGGCGTTCATAGGCTCCCTACCCGGTACGTTGAACGGAGCGGTATCGGGCCTCGATTCTACCTAAAGAAGAATGTCATCGGCGTCCCCAGCCGTCTATTGCTTTCCGGTGAAGCGACTCGGGCCCGAACTCCATCAATTCGATCGTCGTCCCGTCTGGTGTGTGGGCGACCGCGATCTTCGACTTCGTGCGGGCGCTCACCGACGGATCTCCCACTTTGACGCCGTGCGAGCGCAAGCGGTTGACCACGGCGTCGACATTCTCGACTTCCAGGCCGAAATGCACGAAGCCGACCGGACGCTGCGGCGTCACCGGCATCAGCTCGACGAACGTGTTGCGGTTCACCTGAAAGTACGACAGGTATGGGCTGCCGTCCGCCTCGCGGAACGAGAAGACGTTCGGGAAGCCCATGACGGCGCCGTAGAACGCCGACATGCCGTCGAAATCCGTGACCGCGATTGCGACGTGATTGAGACCGGCGATGTCGCGCTGCTGGCCGACAGCGGTGGTGGCAGCGGCGCCGATCACGATGCCGGTGACGAGACAGAGGACGCTGCGCATCGGAGGCTCCTGTTACCGCGCGTATTGAATCAGATCCGAGCGCAAGGCGCGGACGCCAGCGCGACGTGGGCAATGGCGTGCGTCATGGCTAACCGCCGAGCGCGACGGCGAGTGCGATGAGCGACTTGACGCCCGGCACGATCGTGCTCGCCTCGGCGTACTCCTCGAGGCGATGCGGCGAGTGCTCCATTACCGCACCGATCGCGACGGCGGGAATCCCAAGCGCGACCGCGTTGTTGGCGTCGGTCGAGCCGACGTCGGCGGGCACGATCTCGGGCGAGCCGGGCTGTCTGAAGTGATTCGCGACGGCGAGCGCTGTCTGCACCAGGGTGGAATTCAGACGCTCGTCCTTCGGGCGCGCCTTGGCGTAGTCGCCGAAGGCAGACTTCTCCATCCGAAAGCCGACGTGCTCCTGGTCGGCGGCGTGGCGGGCGGCAGCCTCGACCTGCTGTTCCAGCCTCGCCTGCGTCGGAGTGTCGAGCGAGCGGAGGTCGACCGTGAACCACGTTTCCCGCGGTACCGCATTGAACACCGTGCCGCCGCCGATCATCCCGACGTTGGCCACCGGTAGCTTGAACGAGTCGAGGCCCGGGGCGACGGGCGGCAGCGGGATCTCGTAGATCGAGTCGATCCCCGCGGCCACGGCTTTCGCCGGACTCGGTCCGCCCCGGCTTTCCATCGTGTGCGCGCCAGGCGAGGTGTAGAAGAACTTGTACTGCGTGATGCGCAGCGCGCCGTACCACACCTGGTTGGCCGCGACGTCGGCGGCGACGAACATGTCGGGTTTGTAGCCGCTCGTCTCGAGCCAGTGCTTCGCGCCGAGCAGCCCGATCTCCTCCTGCACGCTCGCCAGGAAAATCAGGTCGCCCTTCGTCTTGACGCCGCCGCGATCCAGGGCGCGAAACGTCTCGAGGAGCGCCATCAGATTCGACGAGTCGTCGCCGATCCCCGGCGCGCGCAGGATGTCGCCGTCGCGCTTCACGGTGAGATCGGTGCCCTCGGGGAAGACGGTGTCCATGTGCGCGCAAAAGACGATCGTCGGTCCACCGCCGGTCCCTTTGCGAACGCCGCTGACGTTCGAGAAGTCGTCGACCTTGATGTCCGCGAGGCCAAGCTTCTCCATCTCGGCCTTGATGTGCTGCGCGCGCGCCTGCTCATTCTTCGACGGCGCGGGAATGCCGACCAGACGTATCCATTCGTCGACGATCGCCGTCGATCGGTCGTCGACCGATTTCATCGCATTCTTGACGTCCTGCCGCTCGAGGAGCGGCGGCTGAAATGCGCTGGTCTGGGCCGCAGCCGGGGCGGCGGCGATCAAAAGTAGCGCCGCTGTCGCGGCCAGCCGAATCGACATCGAACCCTCCTCCGCCGCGCGTCAGCGAATCACTCGCGCGATCCCCACTCCAGCACGCGCATCGCGCCCAGCGTGATCCAACGATTCGCCTCGGCAACGGCGCCGGCCATGTCCTCGTACAGCGTGTCGCGGTGACGCACGTCGAGCAACCAGCGCCCGTCGGGCTGGCGGCGATCGCGGATCAGCGACAGCGCTTCTGTCGTGTGCGAATCCGGCGCGGTGCCGGCCGCGCGCAGATAGTCGAGCGCGCGCAGCACGTCGTAGTGCCACAGCGGCGGAAACGCCAACCGCGTCCACGCCGGATCGATGATCTCGCCGGTCGACAGTCGCCGCAGCAGCCGGCGATCGAGCAGGTACGCCTCCCCGCGCTGCCGCGCCTCGGTCACCGTCGGCATGGCGCCGAATGCCCGCTCGAACGCCAGCAGTCCCTCCAGCACGCAGAGCGTGGTGTGGAACGACGAACGTGTCGAGCCGCGCTCCGCCTCGCAGTTCCACCCGCCGTCGGCGAGCTGCTCGCCCAGCAGCCGATCGACCAGTCGATCGCTGCGCACGCCGAAGTAGCCGCCCAGCGCGACGACGCGGCCGTTGATACAGGGCTCGATCTCGCCGTCGAAGAACGGCGAATGGCCGAACTCGGCACCCCAGGTCACCTGGCTGCGGATCCGATCGATGGCCGCCCGCGCCGGCGCGCTGGTCGGATCGATCCCGAGATCGCGCAGGAACACCAGCGTGTACATGTTCGTCCACCAGAACGGCGTCGACACGCCGTCGCCCCACTGGCCATCTGGACGCTGGCGATCGAGCAGCCACGCGCCCCAGCCCTCGGAGGCAACCCGCGATCGCTCGGCGACGACGACGTCCGCGGGCGCATGGATCAAATCGAGCAACACCTGCCAGCGGATCGCCGGGTCGGCGTCGAGCAGCCACGCGATCACCGGGTCGTTCGGGACGTGAGGATTCACGGGTAAGCCGTTCCTGGCGCGCGGCAGTATACAGTGTCATCATGCGTCACAGACTGGTCACTTCACTGGCGGTGTTGGGCCTCGTCGTCAGCCTCTCGGCCGCGCAAGCGCCCGGCGACGGCGTCGATACGGCGGCCAACGCGGCGATCCGCGCCGAGGGCCTTGAGCACTCGAAGATCATGTGGATCGAGCACTACCTGACCGACGTCTATGGACCGCGGCCGATCGGCTCGCCGAACCACAAAGCCGCCGCCGAGTGGGCCGTGAAGACGATGACGGGTTGGGGCATGGTCAACGCACACCTCGAGCCGTTCACCTGGCGGGGCGTCGGCTGGCTGCCTGGGCGAGCAACCGGGGCCGTCACCTCGCCGGTCAAGGCCAACCTGAAATTCGAAGCGGTTCCGTGGTCGCCATCCACGAACGGGACGGTCAGCGGTGAAGTCGTGGTGGTGGCGCCGCCGGAGGCGCCGACCGATGCCGAGCTCACCGCGTATCTGGCTGGCGTGGCGCCGCGCGCGACGGGCCATATCGTCATGGCTGGCGCGCCGCCGACGGTGCCGGTCAACTTCAACGAGGCCGTCAAGCGGATTCCGGAAGAGCAGGCGCGCGCGCGATACGCGACCGGTGACGCCAACGCCGGGCGGGGCGGACGCGGTGGACGCGGCGGCCGCGGCGCGCCGCCCGTGGTGCCGGAAGGGCACCTCTCGGCGCAGCAGGTCAATCAGCGCATCGCACAGTTCCTGCGTGACAATCCTCCGTCGCTGCGTCTGGTCGCGCAGGGGGCCGGCCGCATACCCGGCGTGATCGTCGCGCAGAACGGCGCCGGACAGATTTACGACGACACCACCCCGCAGTCGCCCGCGGTGATTCTGCGCAACGACGACTACGGCCGCATCTTCCGGATCAGCGCCGATGGCACGCCGGTGTCCGTCGAGTTCAACGTGCAGAACCAGTACTTCCCCGACGGTAAGACCTCGTACGTAACCGTCGCCGAGATCCCTGGCACCGACAAGGCCGATGAAGTGGTCATGCTCGGCGGCCACCTCGATTCCTGGACGAGCGCGACCGGCGCGACCGACAATGCGATCGGCTGCGCCATCATGATGGAAGCGGCGCGCATCATCCAGGCGACGGGACTGAAGCCGCGCCGCACGATCCGCGTCGCGCTGTGGAGCGGCGAAGAGGAAGGCCTGCTCGGCTCGTTCGACTACGTCAAGCGGCATTTCGGCTCGGCGGAATCGCCGCTGCCCGACTACGGCAAGATCGACGCCTACTGGAACATCGACGACGGGACCGGACTCGTGCGGGGCGCGAGCGTGTTCGGCCCTCCGGCGGCGGCCGCGGTCGTGGCGGGATACCTGAAGCCCTTCGAGGAATGGGGCGTCTATGGCGCGAATCCCTCGAGCGCGCGCGTCGAGGGAGGCAGCGACAACGGCGCCTTCGCGGTGGCCGGTCTGCCGGGGATCGGGGCCCAGCAGGACCCGATCGAATACAACAGCACGACGTGGCACACCAATCTCGACAACTACGAGCGCATCGTCCCGGACGACGTCATGAAGAACGCCGTGATGACCGCGTCGGTCGTCTACGGCCTGGCGACGCGTGATGCGATGCTGCCGCGCTTCCCCTCCGGCGAGATGCCGGCGATTCCCGCGCGCGGTGGATTCGCAGGCCGCGGCAACGCGGCGCCGCTGCCCGAATCGCGCATCTTCCAGATCGAGAAGGGGAAGACGCTGACGGTCGCAGCGCCCGGCTTGATTCCGCCGGCGCCCAGAACCGACGAAGCGCCCGCACCCCGCAGCGCGGCGATCGATACCGCGCCCGCGCACGGCAAGGCGACCATGCAACCGGACGGCGGATTCACCTACGTGCCCGAGAAAGGATTCGCCGGCACGGACACGTTTACATTCCATATCGCCGGCGGCGCAGCGCCGCTGCCAGGGACGGTGACGATCCTGGTGAAGTGACGCGCGCTACCTCGCGATGATGCCAACGGCCTGCATCCACGTCTCCGCCCGCGGCCATCGGGTGATGGCGCATCGGTCGGGCGCAGACCGAACGCATGGCCGCCCGTGGCGGACTTCACCGCGTCTTGGGCCGGAACGCCTGTTCGAGCAGCGCTGGATCGAGCCCTGGCGTCGAACCGCCGCCGGTGGCGAAGCGATACAACGATGCGACGTAGACGCCCTGCATCGCCGAGAAGAACACCATCAGGACCACCGCGCCGGCGAAGAACACGGCGAGCGCCGCCAGCCCGATCGCCATCCCGAGCAGCCCGCTGATCGCGACGAGCGTCAGCCATGCGCACACCGCTGCCGCGCCCAGCGTCGTGCCGCCGACAACCGTCTCTCCCCAGGTCTCGCGGAACACGTCGACAGAGCGCTTGAACGAATCCGGCATTGATCGATCCTCGAGCACCAAAACGGGGACGATGAAGAATGTGGCGAGCGACCAGGCGACGCCGAGCAGGCTCGCGAGGATCTTGCCGACGAAGCCGACCCGGTTGTGGATGGCGCGGATGACCATGCCGACCGTGGCGGCGACGACCGCCCACATCAGGATCTGACCGATCCGGCTCGCAGCTGCCGCGAGCGCGCTGCTCACCGTCGGATCGCCGCCGCGCATCCGCTCGGTCGCGCCGGCGATGACGGCCGCCTGAAAGAAGATGCCGATCGTGTAGGTGACGAGGTAGAACAGGAACCCGGGAATGTAGAGTGCCGGTCCCTTCTTCGGGAGATCTGAGGCACTCAGGCCGAAGCCGGCCGCCATCGCCACGACCGCGACCACGACGAACACGCCGGAGATGAGCGGCAGGACCATCAGTTCCTTGTCCTGCATGAGGATGCGGTACGACTGACCTACGAGCTGAAAGCTACGGCCGATGCGTCCCATGCTGGCTCTCCTTCGGGTGCGAGCTGTATCGCGTCGTCAGGGTCTTTTCGAATCGAGGTAGCGCGCGATCTCCTCGTAACGCGAGCGGCGTTCCGGTTCAACGCTCGACACGTAGTGGTCGGCCCAGCCAAGCGGGGTGCCGTTCCATGCCGTGTCGGCGATCGTCTGGTCGGCTCCGCCCTCGACGAACGCCTGCACGGTGTCGAGTGATCCGGAGCAGACGGCATGATGGAGCGGCGTACCGTGCGAAAAGAGGTCGGCGCTCGGCTGGTTGGGCGACACCCCCGCCGCAAGCATCCAGCGCACGGCGGCGGCCGTGCCGTTGAGCGCCGCCAGAACGAGCGCGAACTGTCGTTGTCCGGGATTGGCTTCGGCGAAGAGGCGGGGAACCTCGTCCCACCGGTCGAGGCAGAGCGCCGCGGCCAGTGTCAGACGCCCGCCGAGCTGAATCAGCCGTTCCGCCGCGGCCACATGCCGGTTGACGAGCGCGTTGTTTGCGTTCGCCGCCGGCGACGCGCCGGCCTCGACCAGCAGGTCGATCAGCGCCAGCTGCATGCCGCAGCGGGCGGCGACGCCGGACCACGCGACGAGGCGCAGCGCCTGGTCGAGTTGATCCGGCAGCGACTCGCGCGCATGACGGCGGGCCGCCTCGATGATCCGGCCGGCCACCTCCACGATGTTGGCCGGCAGGCGATTCTGTCGAACCGGATCCTCGGCGACGAACCAGAGCAGATACGGGGCCTTGAAGAAGCCGTCGAGCGCGCCGCCGACGCGCTCGCGCAGCCACGCGCCGGGCGCGTCGAGCCTGCGCGACACCAGCTCGGGGTGCTCCTCCAGCAGGCGGTCGAGCGTCGGGAGATCGCCCCGATCGATGGTGTCGACGGCGCGCTCGAACCACTGATCGAGCGTGTGCGCATCCATGTGGACCTAGCCTCCGGCGATGGCGCCGAGCACGATCACCGGTTCCGCGCCGCGGGCGACCGCCTCGGGCAGCGGCGCATCCAGCGGCGCGAACGAGATGTCCTCGTCGCAGGCGAAGAACCGCAGCAGCGGCCGTCGCTGGCCGCTGAGGTGATCGCGGATGGTGCCCTGCAGCATCGGATAGCGCCGCTCGATCGCGTCGAGCACCTGCCCCATCGTCACGACACCAGGGACGTCGAGCACACAGTCGCCGTCGATGCCGGCCAGCTGCCGCAGGTGATACGGAAGCTCGACACGCACCATTAGATCGTCTGCACCTCGACCGAGACGACCGGCGGCAGATCGCGGACGATCGCCTGCCACGACTCGCCGCCGTCGGCCGAGCAATACACCTGTCCGCCGGTGGTGCCGAAGTAGACGCCGCAGGCATCGAGCGAGTCGACGTCCATCGCCTCGCGCAGCACGTTGACGTAGCAGTCCTTCTGCGGCAGGCCTTTGGTCAGCGGCTCCCACTCATGGCCGCCGCTGCGGCTGCGGAACACCTGCAGCCGGCCGTCGAGCGGATAGTGCTCCGCGTCGCTCTTGATCGGCACCACGTAGACCGTCTCGGGTTCGTGCGCGTGGACGTCGATCGCGAAGCCGAAGTCGGTCGGCAGGTTGCCGCTGACCTCGTGCCACGACTCGCCGCTGTCGTCGGTCCGCATCACGTCCCAATGCTTCTGCATGAAGAGCGTCTGCGGCCGCGACGGATGCATGGCGATGCGATGCACGCAGTGGCCGATCTCGGCATCGGGGACCGGCAGGAACTTCGAGTACAGCCCTTTCGTGATCGGCTTCCAGGTCACGCCTCCATCGTCGCTGCGGAACGCGCCGGCCGCGGAGATGGCGACGTAGAGGCGATCGTGGTTCGAGGGATCGATCAGGATCGTGTGCAGGCACATGCCGCCGGCACCCGGCGCCCACTGCGAGCCGGTGCTGTGACCGCGCAGCCCCGACAGTTCCGTCCAGGTCGCGCCGCCGTCGGCGGACTTGAACAACGCCGCGTCTTCGACGCCGGCGTACACCGTCTCGGGATCGGTGAGCGACGGCTCGAGGTGCCACACCCGCTTGAACTCCCACGGATGCGCCGTGCCGTCGTACCACTGGTGCGTGCCGGCGATGCCGTCGTAGATGAACTTGTTGCCGACGGTTTCCCACGTCTTGCCGCCGTCGCTGCTCCGCTGCATCGTCTGGCCGAACCAGTCGCTCGACTGCGACGCGTAGATGCGGTCGGGGTCAACGGGCGAAGCCTTGAGATGGTAGAACTGCCAGCCGCCGAACTGCGGCGCGCTGACCTCCCAGCTCTGACGCCTGCCGTCCGACGTCAGGATGAAGGCGCCTTTGCGGGTACCGACGAGAACGCGAACTCGGCTCATGGGGTGCTCCGGGTGACTAGCCTACCATCGGACGTCAGCCGCAGGTTTACCCGCGCGGACGGCCTCGTCGCGCGTGCTCGACGCATCGCGATGGCGCGGCCCATCACCGTCACGGCCGCGGCGGCGCCACGAACCGGCGCGACTGCCGCTCGTAGGCCGTCCTGGTCCATGTCGAGCCCCGCCCTACTTCGGCGCGATCTTCAGATTGGCGAAGTAGCCTTCGGTGCCTGGTCCGACCCACAACGCGACTCGGCCCGGCATCGGGTCGAGCTTGAGGTCGTCGACGATGAGACAGGGCTGCTCCGTTCCATTGACGTACAGCCGCGCCTTGCGGCCGTCGACGTCGATTCGATACCTGGTCCACACGCCCGGCTGCAGATCCACGTACGACTCGTACTTCTCCGGCGCTTCCTGCCGAGACCTGGCGAAATCGAAGTCCGGGTAGGAGCTGTACTGAGTGGCGTGATTCCGCCTGACTTGATCGTCGGCCCGGCCGTTGGTCGGACGCAGGTAGATGTACTCATAGCGTCCGTCAGCCTGCAGCCGAAAGGCGATGCCAATGAAACCGCGCGCGCCGGTCCCCGCGCCGGCCGCCGGCTGGCCGGCGAGATCGACCTCGATCGATCCGTCTCGAAACGACACGTCCTTGACGACGGCGTACGACGAGGCGTTCTGCGCCTCGGGTGCGGCGATCACCTGGATGGCGCTTCGGCCCTTGTAGGTCACCGACGCGATCGTCACGTTCTTCCCCTCGAGGCGATCGACGCTTTGCGCGGTGGGCCGGACGGCGCACAGGAAGACCAGCAAGACGACCGTCGCGGTGATGGCTGAATGGAGTGTTCGATACATGCGACCCTCCCGAACGTCCTTCGTGAACGCTAGCGATACGCTCGAAATTCGCTCCCCGGCATGGTGCTCATGTCATCGTGTCATGGGTCAGCCACGCGACGTCCGCACGTACTCGTCGACGTTCTTCGCGAGCACGTCGAGCGGCACGTTGCCGCCGAGGACGACCGTGTCGTCGAACGCCTTGAGATCGTACTTCGCCCCGAGCGCCGCCTTCGCCTTGTCGCGCTGGTGGTTGATCTCGCTGTGGCCGACTTTGTAGCCGCACGCCTGGCCCGGCCACGCGCAATAGCGATCGACCTCGCTCGCGACTTCCAGCGGATTCGATCCATTCATGTCGACGAAGAACGCGACGCCCTGCTGGCGGGTCCACTTCTTCGCGTGGATGCCGGTGTCGACGACGAGGCGGCAGGCACGGAAGGCGATCGACTGGAGGTAGCCCAGGCGCCCGACGTGATCCTGGTCGTACGCGCCGAGCTCGTCGGCAAGCTGCTCGGCGTAGAGGCCCCAGCCCTCCGAGTAGGCGTTGAACGCCAGCATCTGGCGGATGAGCGGCATCTGGTGCGTGTACTCCCCCTGCCAGATGTGGCCGGGGATCGATTCGTGGAACGTCAGGTCCGCGAGGCTGTACTTGCTGTGCAGCTCCGACGTCCGCAGGTTGATCCAGAAGCGACCGGGAATCTTGCCGTCGATCGATCCCGCGCCGCCGTAGGCGGCCGGCGCGCCCGGTTCTTCCTCGGGCGGCAACCGCTTCACTTCCATGTGCGGATCGACGACCGATCCGAACGCCCGCGGCATCTGCCCCCTGATCCAGGTCAGGCGATCCTGGATGAACGCCAGGATCTCGGCGCGTCCCTTGTCCCCTTCCGAGAACCTGTATCGCGGATCCCTGGCGAGCGCCTTCATCCGCTCGCCGACGCTCCCCTGCCTGTAGCCGATCTCTTTCAGGATCGCATCCATCCGCGCGTGCAGCTGCTGCAGCTCGCTGCGGCCCATCGCGTGCACGGCGTCCGGGCTCATCGCGGTCGTCGTCGAGGCCTTGAGGGCCCAGCGATAGAACTCGTCACCGCGCGGCCTCGCCCAGATGCCGGCCTCGTCTGTCGCGACCGCCCGCTCCGTCTTCAATTCCTCGAGCTGCCGCTCGAGTGCCGGCGCGATCTCCTTCGCCGCGATCGTTTGCGCGCGCGCGGCCCAGTTGCCGGGGATCGCCGTGGTCCGCCGGTCGATCGACTCGACCAGACCACCGCCCGCATGCGCGCCGGTAATCGACAGCGTCATCTGCGCGATCGCCTTGTCGAGCAGGAAGGACGGCGGCACGAGACCGGCGCCGCGCGCCGCCTTCATGCGCCCGAGTTCGCCGTCGAGCGCCGTCGCGTAGGCGTGGAGCCGCGCCAGATACGCCTCGGCGTCGCCTGGGCTCTCGACCGGATGGTCGCTGTCGAGGAAGCGCGGAATGTCCAGATAGGCGCCGACGTTCTGCACGACGACGTAGGGCGTGTTGCGCCAGCCGCCGACGGTGATGTCGCCGTACGGCAGCGCGAAACCCGCCAGGGCGGTCGCGTACGCGCTCTGGACGACTTCGATGCTGACGCGCAGCGGATACGACAGACCGTCGGTCTTGAACGCGTTGACGCGCTCGAGATCCGCTTTGACCTGCGTCGCGAGCCGCTGCTTGCCCGCCTCCGATCGGTCCGCAAGCCGCGATCGCAGCGCCGACAGGTTGCCTGTGTCGACGCCGAGCGACGTCGCCTCTTCCGGCTGCAGCGTGAGCAGGTTCGTGGCGATCCCGTTCAGCAGCTTCAAGGCGTCGGCGTCAGTGGACATCGAAACGATCGACTCGTGACCGCCGGCGCCGACGGTCGTCAGAGGCAGGGCGGCAGCCGAGACCAATGCGGCGAGGGCTTCGCGGCGCGTGAGCATGTCCCCGATCATAGGCCAGCCGCGCGCGGGGCTTCGGAAGGAGTACGATCGAGCCCGTCCCGGCTCGCTGTCCCCCGTGCACGTCGTCTACAGCGCGGCCGACGATCACGTCGCAGTCGGCGACCTGCTGCGCAACCAGCGGATCTGGCCGCGATGGTTGACCTCATGCGTCAACACGTGGCACCACTTGAAGTAGTTGTTGACGCGCACGCCGCCCCGAACGTCGTTTCTTCTTCGAGTGGAGCCGCCGACAGGCCAGACACGGCTGCCCGACGTCGGCGATCTCACGTAGTTCATCATCGAGACGAGGCGGCCGACCTGCGGAGTGAATCCGGGCAGACCGGCGATGAGGAGATTGGCCTTCTCCGCCATCTACGGTCAGAGCATATGCCATCGCGTAAAACGTGTCGGGTTCCGATGCGTTTCTCGACAGGCGCGCGCCGTTCACCGCCAAAATACGCGCCGAGTCGTCGGCATGACTTCTGCTTTCAGACAATCGATGCTTGAGAAAACGACCCGTCGTCATGGGCCCTGCTCGTTGCGAGTAACGGCATGCCTCGCCGCGCTGCTCCTGGCTGCCGCCACCGCGCAGGCGCAGGGGTTCGTCGGCGTGTCCTACGGATATAACTTCGCCGGCGACGCGGGATGCCGGAGCGCCACCGACTGTCAGAACAAGAACTGGAACTGGGGCGGCTCGCTCGGGTCGCTGGGCTCGCTGGTCGGTTTCGAGGCCGAGTTCACCCACGAAGGGGAGTTCACCGGCGACCGTGTGAATCCGACGTCGGTGACGACGCTGATGGGCGACTTCATGCTCGGGCCACGGATCACGATCGTGCAGCCGTACGGCCTGATCGGAATCGGGGCGATCAAGACGACCGCCGACGCGGGACTGGGTTCATCCGAGTCGGAGACGCAGGCCGGGTGGTCGATCGGCGGCGGCGTGCTCGTCTACGTGCAGAAACACATCGGGCTCAGGGGTGACGTCCGCTATTACCACTCCTTCCAGACACTCAACCTGCTGGGAATCGATCTCGCGCGAGACCAGAACAAGATCGACTTCGGGCGCGCGGGTTTTGGCGTCATTCTGAAGTTCTGAGGCCGTCGCGCCAACGTACTCGTCGGGCGAGATGCGCGCTGCGTCGGGAATTCGGTCCAGGCGTCTGGCCCTCGGCCAGTGGCGCGCCGCCGGCGGCAGCCACCGGATCGCTGTACGGAGCACGCCCGTCCAACGCGCGAGCGCGCGCGCCTCGCGAGTGGACCACCCGAACCCGTACACCTTTCGGATGGACGGGGGCAGCGAGCCGATGGTGACGAGCTGCAGCACCCGCCAGACCGGCCACGCGACGCGCCAGCCCGTGGGATATAGGATGGCCCGCGCAAGCGCGCGGGTCGTATCGGCGACGGCCAGACGGCCGCCGCCCAGCATGTCATGCGTGCAGGCGGCGAGCTGCGCAGCGTCCCTTGGGAGCCATCCGGGCGGTATGCCCAGCAGCGGCTCGACAATCGCTGCTTCCCGGCAGTACTGATCGCGCTCGTCCACCGTCAGCGGTCCGACGAGCCGCTCGTAGGCGAGTGAAACCGATTCGACGAGCGTCGCGTGCACCCAGCGCTGCAGGTGCGGATCGTGAGCGGAGTAGTTGGGACCGCGCACGCCGTCATGAATCGCGTTGACGCGCGCCGCCGCCGCGATCATTTCCTCGCTGTCGCCGAAGCTGATCGCCTGCATCGCGACGGCCGTTGCGCGCAGGCGGCGCAGTCCGGAGAGAATGCCGCCGCGGTACGCGCTGTGATTGCGGAGTCCGGCGGCGATCGCCGGATGCGCGAGCTGTAGCAGGATGGCCCGTGCCCAGCCGGAGAGCACGATCAGCTCGCGGTTGACCCTCCAGGACACGCTGCCTGGGCCGGCGCGGCCGATGCCGGCGGCGCGCAGACGAGCGCGGATCAGGGAGCGATGGCGTTCGAACGCAACCGCGTCGTCCCGGTGCATAACTTTGTAATGTAAAGCACGGCGACGGGAGGTGTCAATCCCGATCTGAGGCCGCCAGCGGCGTCCCGTCCCTGACGGGCACGGGGATCAGCCGACCGCCCGCTTCAAGAGGGCGGCGATGCGGGCCTCTTCGGCGGCTGTCACCGTCTTCAGCGCGAAGACGGTGGGCCACATGGCGCCCTCGTCCAGGTTCGCCTGGTCGCTGAAGCCCAGCGTCGCATATCGCGACTTGAACTTCTGCGCGCTCTGGAAGTAGCAGACGACCTTCCCGTCCCTGGCGTAGGCCGGCATGCCGTACCAGAGTTTTGGCGTCAGCGACGGCGCGCTCGCTCTGATGATCTCGTGCAGCCGCCGCCCGATTTCCCGATCCGCCGGCGGGAGCGCGGCGATCTTCGCCACCACCTCGGCTTCCGCGTCCTGGCCGCTGCCGGCTCCCTTCAGTTCCTTGACGCGCTCACGCATGGCCGCGCGCTCGTCGGTGGTGAATCCCTGGGACGGCTTCCGGCTCGCGCGGATAGGCTTCGCCGGCTTCGAGGCGGACTTCTTCGAGGTCATCGGACCATCATAGTGCGGGTGTCAGAGCGGCGCTGTCCGGCACCGGCGCGCCAGCAATCCGGTCGCCGCATCCAGGTTCAGATCAGCGACGAGCAGGCCCTCCCGTCCGTAGGGTTGGAAGCACTGCAGCGTCCCATCGGGCCGGACGACGGCCGATGTCGTTCCGGAGCCTTCGCTGGCGCAGTTGACCGACGCGACGTAGCAGGTGTTCTCCGCCGCGCGGCACAGCAGCGCCTTTTCGTGAAAGGTGTTCAGCGGATCCGCGAACGACGCCGGGCGATAGCTCCCAGGCTCGGCGACGTGCGCGTGCGGGTGGAACACGACCTGCGCGCCGCGACGCACCGCCCACCGCACCGTCTCGGGATATCGCCACCCTTCATGACAAATGACGATCCCGAAGACGAGCGATCCCGCGGTGAAGACGCGCCGTTCGATCGCCAGCGCAGGATACGTCGGCTCCTCGGCGGGATCGATCTGGCCTTTGTCCTGCCATCCCGCAATCGCGCCGTCGGCGTCGATGACGCAGGCCGTGATCTGCAGCCCCCGATCGGTCAGACGCTCGGTGCCCAGGATCACCGCGATGCGCGCGGCCCTGGCGGCGCCAGCCACCTCGGACCACGCCCGCTCGAGAAACGCCGTATCCGGGGGCGGCATCTGCGTCCCAGGCCAGCGATAGCCGGGAACGAAGCATTCGGGAAAGCAGACGACACTGGCGCCCAAGCGCGCCGCCTCAGCGATGGCGGCCGTCGCCAGCGCGACCGAGTCCTCTCGCGTCGCGGGCACGCGGAGGTTCGCGAGGGCGATGCGGACGGAGTGTGTCGACACGGTCGTGGTCAGGATACGAGCATCATCGCATCGCGGCGCGGCACGGCACAATCGGACGCAGGACCAGTCCCGCTACTCGTGTCTGAGCATTGTCAGCGGATCCGCGGACAGCGCTCTGCGGGCCGGAATCCACGTGGCCGCCAGCCCGAGCAGCACCATCACGGCGACCACCGAGCCGAGGACGACCGGATCGCGGGGTGTCGCGCCGTACACGATGGCCGTGAGCAGCCGCGACGCCAGCGCGCCGAGCACGACACCGGCGGCGGAGCCGCATGCCAGCAGTTTCAGGGCGCGCCCGAGCGCGACGCCGAGCACGTTCGCATGTCGGGCCCCGAGCGCGATCCGGATCCCCAGCTCCTTGAGACGGCGGCTGACCGAGTAGGCTGCCATCCCGAAAACCCCGGTGATCGCGAGCACCACCCCGATGGCTCCCATCACCCCGAGCGTCAGCGTCGCCATGCGCGCCGGGAACAGCGCGAACTCGAGCTGCCGGTTCCAGCTCTCAACGTAAATCGGCAGCGCCGCATCGAGATCGCGCAACGTGGCCCGCACCGCCGGGGCGAGCGGATCCGGCTGCCCGGCCGCTCGCACCAGGAGCCACGTCTCGCCGATCGGCATCTGCTGCAGCGGGAAGAACACGGCCGGCTCCAGATCTTCGGCGATGTTCTCGTACTTGCCGTCTTCGACAACGCCGACGACCTGCACACGCGTCGTATCGCGCAGCCGGAACCAGTCGCCGACAGCCTGTTCAGGCGAGCCGGCCAGGCGGCGAGCCAGCTCGCGGTTCACCACGGCGACGCGCGGCGCGTGCCGATCGTCGTGCCAGGTGAATCGGCGCCCGGTGAGCAGCCTCGTCTGCGACGCTTCGAAGTACTCGGGCGAGACCTGAAACCGATGCGCGCCGAACAGCGCCTTCGTGCTCCTGAAGTCCGTGGCCTCGTCGGCAAAGATGTAGGAGAGAAATCCGCCCGCGCCGAGCGGTGGACGGCCGATCACGCCGACTGTGGCGACTCCGGGAACGGCGGTCAGTGCGTCCACCATCCGCTTCTGCATGGCGGGCACGTCGTCTCCGGTGAAGCGGCCCATGCTGAGATCGGTGTCCGCGAGCAGCACGTGGGAGGGGTCGAATCCCAGCGGCGCGTCGACGGCGTGCAGCAGGCCACGCACGGCCACGACCGACGCAGTGACGAGCACCGCGCAGATCGCGACCTGCGCCACGAGCAGGAGATCGCGCACGCTGATCCGCTTGCCGGCCACATGGCCCGCCCCCGTCTTGATCACTTGATACGGATCGGTGCGGAACACCTGGCGCGCCGGGACGATGCCGAAGAGCAGCCCGCTGACGACCGCGAGCGCGATGGCCGCCGCGTAGACGGTGGCGTCCGGCGCGACCGGTGCGGCGACTGGAAACCTCGGCGCGGGCTGCCAGGCTGAGAGCCAGCGCAGCAGCTCGATACTGCCCCACAACCCGAGCGCGCCGCCGGCGAACGAGATCATCACCGCCTCGGTGAGGAGTTGACGCAGCACGCGCCCGGCGCTGGCGCCGAGCGACAGCCGCACGGCGACCTCGCGCGATCGGTCCGAGGCGCGCGCCGCGAACAGGCTGCCCAGGTTCGCGCAGGCCGCCAGCAGCACGAGGCTGGCCAGCACCATCAGGCCGGTCAGGAAGGCCCGCATCGGCCGGCCAAGGTAGTTGCCGTACAAGTTCGGCCGGGCCAGCACGAACGAGATGGCGCCGCGCTCGTTGGGGTAGGTCCGATCGAGATAGGCGCCCACGCCGTTCAGGTCGGCGGCCGCCTGGGCGGGCGTCACCCCGGGCTTCAGATGCCCGAACGTCGAGAACAGCGTCTGCGCGGCGCGAGTCTCGAGCGGATTGCGCCCCTCGATCTGTTCCAGGTTGACGAACGGCACGTAGAAGTCCGGGTTCACGATGGCGAGCGTGCCGCGGAAGCCGCGCGGCGCAACGCCGATGATCGTGAAAGGAAACGTGTTGACCCGGACCGCGCGTCCGACCACGCCGGGATCGGCGTTGAAGTGCGTGTGCCAGTAGTCGTAGCCGAGCACGATCAGCGGCGCGCTGTTGGCGCCGTGCTCATCCGAGGCGTGGAAGAAGCGTCCGAGGTACGGCTGCAGCCGCAGCACGTCGAAGTAGTTGCCGGTGGCGTCGATCACCCACGCACGCACGGCGCGGTCGCCGGCGTCGAGCCCGACTTGCGAGATCTCGTTGCCGGCGAGATCCTCGAAGCTGTGATTGCGGTCGCGCAGATCGCGGTAGTCCGGATACGACTCGTACATCGAACGCTCGTTGGCGTGTTCGATGCCGTAGAGCGAGGCCGGATCGGGCACGTCGAGCGGCCGGAGCACCAGCCCGTTCATCACGCCAAACACCACCGCGTTGGCGCCGATGGCCAGCGCCAGCGTCAGCACGGCGACCAGCGAAAACCCAGGAGACTTGCGCAGGACGCGCACCGCGAAGCGGGCGTCCTGGCGGACGCTCTCCAGCGCCTCGAACCAGCGGCCGAACCACACGCGGCGCATCGAGTCGCGGACATCGCCAACATAGCCGAGCTCGGCGAGCGCGGCGCGGCGGGCCGCGACGGGATCCTCGCCGCGTTCGATCCGCTCCTGCACCGCCAGCGCCAGGTGTCCGCGAATCTCGTCGTCCAGCTCGCGTTGGTCAGGCGCCATCGTCGTTCAGTCCTTTCCTTCCGCGGGGTTCATAATGCGGCCGATCGCGTGCACCAGCTGCGCCCAGCGGTTCTGTTCTCTGGCGAGCTGGGCCTTGCCGCCGGCGGTCAGCTGGTAGTACTTCGCCCGCTGATTGGCCTCGCTGACGCCCCACTCCGTTTTCAGCCAGCCGCGCTTCACCAGGCGATGGAGTGCCGGGTAAAGGGAACCGGTTTCGACTTTGAGGAGGTCGTCGGACTGCGTGCGGATGGCCTGGCCGATGCCGTGGCCGTGCTGCGGGCCCCATTGCAGGGTCCGCAGGATCAGCATGTCGAGGGTGCCCTGGAGGAGCTCGAGGCGCTCTTTCTCGGTGTGTTTTCCCATAGCCGTAGGCAGTCTACGGCCTTAGACGTAGGATGTCTACGGCTGGTTCCTCGGGGCCTGCAACGTCAGCGGTTACGCCGTCGCCTGACCTCGACGCTCATAGGCGCCGCGCCGGAAATTGCGATCGGCACACCTCCTCCGAGGAGGCACGCCGCCAGACTCGCAGATGCCAGCCACAGCACGCCAGAGACGGCCTGGCCATGGAAGCCGCCCGAAAACCCGGTCCGTATCTGGCGTTGCGCGTCAGCGATGTCCATTTCAACCGAAAAAGGGCGATGGTTCGAGAGAACCATCGCCCCCATACTTCCGAAGCCGAGCTCCGCTCTGCTTCGCGTCCGTCGTGCCTATTCGACCTCGTCCCTCGTGAACGCCTCTTCCGGCTCCACGAAGTACTCCATCTCGCGCTCCAGCTCCAGTTCCTCCGGCGACGGCGGTGGCGGCGGCGGCGGTTCGTCCGCCGGGATCCGCACGCTGCGGTAGAACTCGAAGCCGGTGCCGGCCGGGATCAGCCGGCCCATCGTCACGTTCTCCTTCAGGCCGCGGAGGTGATCCACCTTGCCCGAAATCGACGCTTCGGTGAGCACGCGCGTCGTCTCCTGGAACGACGCCGCCGAGATGAACGAGTCGGTCGAGAGCGACGCCTTGGTGATGCCGAGCAGCAGCGGCCGGCCCTGCGCCGGACGGCCGCCGCTCGCGATCACACGCTCGTTCTCTTCCATGAATCGGAAGCGGTCGACCTGCTCCTCGATCAGGAATTCCGTGTCGCCGACGTCCTCGATCTTCACCCACCGCATCATCTGACGGACGATGACCTCGATGTGCTTGTCGTTGATGTTGACGCCCTGCAGCCGGTAGACCTCCTGGATCTCGTTGACGAGGTAGGCGTGCAGCGCCTTCTCGCCGAGAACCGAGAGGATGTCGTGCGGATTGCTCGGCCCGTCCATCAGCGGCTCGCCAGCGCGGACGCGGTCGCCTTCCTGGACGTTGACGTGCACGCCGCGCGGCAGCGAGTACTCACGCGGTTCGCCCCCCTCTTCTGGGACGATGATGATCTTGCGCTGCCCCTTGACGATGCCGCCGTGGCGGACGATGCCGTCGATCTCCGAGATGACCGCTGTTTCCCTGGGCTTGCGCGCCTCGAAGAGCTCGACCACCCGCGGCAGACCGCCGGTGATGTCCTTCGTCTTGGTCGTTTCGCGCGGGATCTTCGCCAGCACCTGGCCGGCGTTGACGGCATCGCCGTCTTCGATCATCAGGTGGGCGTGGGACGGCATGTGGTACTTGCGCGTCACCTTGCCGCTCTTGTCGCGGATCTCGATGGTCGGCTGCTTCTTCTCGTCCGGGCTGTCGACGACGATCTTGCGCGACAGGCCGGTGACCTCGTCGACTTCCTCGTGATAGGTGACGTCGGAGATGAGGTCCTTGTACTTGATCGTCCCGGCGTCCTCGGTGAGGATCGAGAACGTGTAGGGATCCCACTCGACCAGCACCGTGCCCTGCTCGATCTGCTGGCCGTCGCGCACCTTGAGGCGCGCGCCGTAGACGATCGGGTAGCGCTCGCGATCGCGTCCCTTCGAGTCCTGGATGACGATGGACCCGGTGCGGTTCATGACCACGAGCTGGCCGGCGTTTTCGCCCTGGCCTTTCGCCTCGACGACCTGCAGCCCCTGATAGCGGACGGCGCCGGCGTGCTTGGCGTCGAGCGTCGACTGCTCGCTGACCCGGGACGCCGTGCCGCCGATGTGGAACGTGCGCATCGTCAACTGCGTGCCCGGCTCGCCGATCGACTGCGCCGCGATGACGCCGACCGCGAGGCCGAGCTCGACCAGCTTGCCGGTCGCGAGATCGCGGCCGTAGCACTTGGCGCAGCAGCCGCGCCGCGCCGCGCAGGTCAGCACCGAGCGGATGCGGACCTTCTCGATGCCCGCCTCCTGGATGGCCGTGGCGTTCTCTTCGTCGAGCTCCTGGTTGGTGTCGACGATGACTTCACCGGTGAACGGGTCGGTGATCTTCTCGAGCGTGACCCGGCCGATGATGCGCTCGCGCAGCGGCTCGATGATCTCGCCCGACTCGACGATCGCCCGCGCCTCGATGCCGTCCATCGTGCCGCAGTCGATCTCGTGGATGATGACGTCCTGGGCGACGTCGACGAGACGGCGCGTCAGGTAGCCCGAGTCGGCCGTCTTCAACGCCGTGTCGGCGAGACCCTTGCGGGCGCCGTGCGTCGAGATGAAGTACTGCATGACCTCGAGGCCTTCACGGAAGTTCGAGGTGATCGGCGTCTCGATGATCTCGCCCGACGGCTTGGCCATCAGGCCGCGCATGCCGGCAAGCTGGCGGATCTGCTGCTTCGATCCACGCGCGCCCGAGTCGGCCATGATGTAGACGGGATTGAAGTTCTTGCCCGACTGGTCGAGCTCCTCCATCTCGCTGAACATCGCGTCGGCGATCTTCTCGGTGACCTCGGACCAGACCGCGATGACCTTGTTGTAGCGCTCGCCGTTGGTGATCGCCCCTTCGAGGTACTGCCCTTCGACCTTGATCACCTCGGCGCGGGCGCCGTCGACCAGCGCCTGCTTCTCCGACGGGATGACCAGGTCGTCGATGCCGATCGACAGCCCGGACCGGGTCGCGTAGGTGAAGCCCAGCGTCTTGAGCGAGTCGAGCATCTCGACGGTCTTCTCGAGGCCGAACCGCAGGTAGCAGTACTGCACCAGCTGCTGCAGCCCCTTTTTCTTGAGGAGGCCGTTGACGTAGGGCATCTCCTTCGGCAGCGCCGAATTGAGGATGACCCTGCCGACGGTGGTGTTGATCACCTTCTTGGTGACTTCCTGCACCTCGGCGTACTGCACGCCCTGGTCGTCGCGCGCGACGGTCAGGTCGATCAGCTCGCCGCTGATGCGGACGCGGATCGGGGTGAGCGTTTCGAGCTCGCCCGCTTCCAGCGCGAGCACGACGTCCTCGGGGGTGCCGAACGCACGGCCCTCACCCTTGGCGCCGGCCTTGGCCTTGGTCAGGTAGTAGCAGCCGAGCACGACGTCCTGCGACGGAATCGCGATCGGCTGGCCGCTGGCCGGCGACAGGATGTTGTTCGAGGCCATCATCAGCACCGAGGCCTCGATCTGCGCTTCCGGCGCGAGCGGAATGTGGACCGCCATCTGGTCGCCGTCGAAGTCGGCGTTGAACGCCGTGCAGACGAGCGGGTGGATGCGGATCGCCTTGCCCTCGACCAGCACCGGCTCGAACGCCTGGATGCCGAGACGATGCAGGGTCGGCGCGCGGTTGAGCAGGACCGGATGCTCGCGGATGACTTCCTCGAGGATGTCCCACACCTCCGAGCGCTGCTGCTCGACCATCTCCTTCGCCTGCTTGATCGTGGCGACCAGCCCGCGCTCTTCGAGCTTGTTGTAGATGAACGGCTTGAAGAGCTCGAGCGCCATCTTCTTCGGCAGGCCGCACTGGTGGAGCTTCAGCTCCGGCCCGACCACGATGACCGACCGGCCCGAGTAGTCGACGCGCTTGCCGAGCAGGTTCTGGCGGAAGCGCCCCTGCTTGCCCTTGAGCGTGTCGCTCAGCGACTTGAGCGGACGGTTGTTGGCGCCGCGCAGCACGCGGCCGCGGCGGCCGTTGTCGAACAGCGCGTCGACCGCTTCCTGCAGCATCCGCTTTTCGTTGCGGATGATGACGTCGGGCGCCTTCAGCTCGATCAGCTTCTTCAACCGGTTGTTACGGTTGATGACCCGACGGTAGAGGTCGTTGAGGTCCGAGGTCGCGAAGCGGCCGCCATCGAGCGGGACGAGCGGACGCAGCTCCGGCGGGATGACCGGCACGACGTCGAGGATCATCCATTCGGGCTTGTTGGTCGACTTGCGGAACGAGTCGACGACCTTCAGCCGCTTGGCGTACTTCAGCTTCTTCTGGACGCTCGACTCGGCGCGCATCTTCTCGCGCAGCTCCGTCGCCATGCGCTCGATGCCGACCCGCTTCAGCAGCTCCTTGATCGCCTCGGCGCCCATCTGCGCGCGGAACTTCTGGCCGTAGTCTTCACGCGCCTTGCGGAACTGATCCTCGTTGAGCAGCTGGTTCGGCTTCAGATCGGTGTCGCCCGGCTCGATGACGACGTAGGCCTCGAAGTAGAGGATGCGCTCGAGGTCGCGCAGCGAGATGTCGAGCAGGTGGCCGATGCGGCTCGGCAGCCCCTTGAAGAACCACACGTGGCTGACCGGCGTGGCCAGCGTGATGTGGCCGAGCCGCTCACGGCGCACCTTGGCCTGGGTGACTTCGACGCCGCACTTGTCGCAGATGACGCCGCGGTGCTTCATCCGCTTGTACTTGCCGCACAGGCATTCCCAGTCGGTGACCGGGCCGAAGATCTTCGCGCAGAACAGCCCGTCGCGCTCCGGCTTGAAGGTGCGGTAGTTGATCGTTTCCGGCTTGGTCACCTCGCCGTGCGACCACGAGAGGATCTTCTCCGGCGACGCCAGGCTGATCCGGATGGCGTCGAAATCCGTCGTCAGAGAACCGCGATTGTCGAATGATGGTCTCATGTAATTTTAGTTCTCCGCCAAAGCCGGCACGCCCTCGTCGGTGGTCGGCACTTCAGGCTCGATCAGCTTCTTCTTCGTCTTCATCAGCTCGACGTCGAGGCAGAGCGCCTGCAGCTCGCGGATGAGGACGTTGAACGACTCCGGCAGCCCCGGCTGGAACGACGCGTCACCCTTGACGATCGCCTCGTAGATCTTGGCGCGACCGGTGACGTCGTCCGACTTCGCAGTCAGCAGCTCCTGGAGGATGTGCGCCGCGCCGTAGGCCTCGAGCGCCCAGACCTCCATTTCGCCGAAGCGCTGGCCGCCGAACTGCGCCTTGCCGCCCAGCGGCTGCTGCGTGATCAGCGAGTACGGTCCGATCGAGCGTGCGTGAATCTTGTCGTCGACCAGGTGCGACAGCTTCAGCATGTAGATGTAGCCGACGGTGACCTCCTGCTCGAACTTCATGCCGGTCATGCCGTCGTAGAGCTCGGTCTTGCCGCTCGTGGGCAACCCGCCCTTCTCGAGCCAGTGCTTGATCTCCGTTTCACGCGCGCCGTCGAAGACGGGGGTCGCGAAGTAGAGGCCGAGCGCGTGCGCCGCCCACCCGAGGTGGGTCTCGAGGATCTGCCCGACGTTCATACGCGACGGGACGCCAAGCGGGTTGAGCACGATCTCGACCGGCGCGCCGTCCGGCAGGTACGGCATGTCCTCCTCGGGGAGGATCCGCGCGATGACCCCCTTGTTGCCGTGGCGGCCGGCCATCTTGTCGCCGACCGACAGCTTGCGCTTCATCGCCACGTAGACCTTGACCAGCTTGATGACGCCGGGAGGCAGCTCGTCGCCGCGGCGAACCTTCTCCTTCTTCTCCTCGAATTGGTTGCGGATGACTTCGACCTGCCGCTCGGTGCGCTCCTCGAGCTCGCGGAGGTCTTCCTCGAGCCGCGGGTCGTCGGCGTTGACCTTCAGCCGCACGATCGCTTCGTAGGGCAGGTTCTGCAGGACGTCTTCCGTCAGGCCGGTGCCCTTCTTGAGCAGCCGCTCGCGGCCGTGCTCGTCGTAGAGGTCGGCGCGCGATTCCTGCCCCTTCAGCATGCCGATCACGCGCTTCTTCACTTCGTCGTGAAGGATGCGGATCTCATCCTGGAGGTTCTTCTCCATCATCTCGAGCTCGTCGTTCTCGATCGCCTTGGCGCGGTCGTCCTTCTCGATGCCCTTGCGGGAGAAGATCTTGACGCCGACGATGATCCCTTCGATGCCCGGGGGGCAGACGAGCGAGGCGTCGCGGACGTCGCCGGCCTTTTCACCGAAGATGGCGCGGAGCAGCTTCTCTTCGGGCGTCAGCTGCGTCTCGCCCTTCGGCGTCACCTTGCCGACCAGGATGTCGCCCGGCTTGACCGACGCCCCGATCCGGATGATGCCGCTCTCGTCGAGGTCGGCGAGATAGCCCTCGCCGACGTTCGGGATGTCGCGGGTGATTTCTTCCGGCCCCAGCTTGGTGTCGCGCGCCTCGATCTCGAACTCCTCGATGTGGATCGACGTGTAGGAGTCCTCCTTGACCATGCGCTCGGAGATGAGGATCGCGTCTTCGAAGTTGTAGCCGCGCCACGGCATGAACGCGACCAGCACGTTCCGCCCCAGCGCCAGCTCGCCCAGCTCCGTGCACGGCCCGTCGGCCAGGATCTGCCCCTTGTGGACCTTCTGGCCCACCCGGACGATCGGCTTCTGGTTGATGCAGGTGTTCTGGTTCGACCGCTTGAACTTGGTCATCGGATAGATGTCGGCGCCCATTTCGCGCGACATCGATTCGTTTTCCCCTTCGACGCGGACGACGATGCGCTGGCTGTCGACGTAGTCGACCGTCCCGGAGCGGCGCGCCACGACGCACGCCCCCGAGTCACGCGCCGTGATGTACTCCATGCCAGTGCCCACGTAGGGGGCGCGGGCGCGGAGCAGCGGCACCGCCTGCCGCTGCATGTTCGATCCCATCAGCGCGCGGTTCGCGTCGTCGTTCTCGAGGAACGGGATGAGCGAGGCCGCGACCGAGACGAGCTGCTTCGGCGAGACGTCGATGAAGTCGACCTTGTTGCGCTCGGAGAGGATGAAGTTCCCCGCCTGGCGGCAGTTGACGCGGTCGGCGGTGAACTTGCCGTTGTCGTCGACCTTCGAGTTCGCCTGCGCGATGATGTACTGGTCCTCTTCCCACGCCGACAGGTAGTAGGAGTGGGGCTCGTACTCCAGGCCGCGGCGACGGCGGCCGCCGGCTCCCGGATCGCTCGGCTTGTCCTTGTCGGCGCCGACATCCGACGCCTCGACGATGTCGCCGACCTTGTACTTGGCATTGCCGCCGGCGTTGGTGATGACCACGAAATCGATGACCCGGCCGTCCTTGACCTTGCGGTAGGGCGACTCGATGAAGCCGAACTCGTTGATCCGCGCGTAGCACGAGAGCGACGAGATGAGGCCGATGTTCGGACCTTCCGGCGTCTCGATCGGGCAGATGCGGCCGTAGTGCGTCGGATGGACGTCGCGCACCTCGAACCCGGCGCGCTCGCGCGAGAGACCGCCCGGCCCGAGGGCCGAGAGACGGCGCTTGTGCGTGACTTCCGACAACGGGTTGGTCTGGTCCATGAACTGCGACAGCTGCGACGACCCGAAGAACTCGCGAATCGCCGCCATGACCGGCTTCGCGTTGATCAGGTCGTGCGGCATGGCGGTCGCCATTTCCTGGTAGACCGACATCTTTTCCTTGATCGCCCGCTCCATCCGCACCAGGCCGATGCGGAACTGGTTCTCGAGCAGCTCGCCGACCGACCGCACGCGGCGGTTGCCGAGGTGATCGATGTCGTCGACGTTGGCCGGATAGCGCCGCAGCTTGAGCAGGTATTTGATCACCTCGTAGAAGTCCTGCGGGTGCAGGATCTTCTCGTCGAGCGGCGTGCTCAGCTTCAGCTTGGTGTTCAGCTTGAGCCGGCCGACCCGCGAGAAGTCGTACTTCTGCGGGTTGAAGAACATGCTCTCGAACAGATTGCGCGAGCTGTCGAGCGTCGGCGGGTCGCCGGGACGCAGCCGGCGGTAGATCTCGATCAGCGCCTCTTCGTGGGTGTGGATCGGGTCCTTCTTGAGGGTCGCCGACAGCACGTTGCCGACTTCGTCCTTCTCGGGGAAGAAGATCTCGATCTTCTCGACGTTCTTCTCCTGCGCCATCGACAGGACGCGCGGCTCGAGCGGCTCGTTGGCCTCGAGGATGACCTCGCCGGTCTCCGGGTCGACCACGTCGGTGGCGGCAAAGGCGCCTTCGAGCTCGGCGTCGGCAATCTCGACCGACGGCACCCCCGCCTTCTTGAGCGTCGCCAGCGCGGTGGCGTTGATCTTCTTGCCGGCGGCGGTGACCACGTCGCTGCCCGCCTTGATGTCCTTGGCGGCGCGCATGCCGAGCAGGCTGTCGCCGACCGCCCAGCGCGTCGCGCCGTTGGCGAAGCTCAGCTTGTCGACGGTGTAGAAGCTCCGGATGATCTCGTCGGCGCCGCGCAGGCCGAGCGCGCGCAGGAAGACGGTCGCCAGGAACTTGCGCTTGCGGTCGATCCGCACGTAGAGCAGGTTCTTGGCGTCGTACTCGAACTCGACCCACGAGCCGCGATACGGAATGATCTGCGCGATGTACAGCGTCTTGTCTTCCGAGTGGAAGAAGGCGCCCGGCGAGCGGTGCAGCTGCGAGACGATGACGCGCTCGGTGCCGTTGATGATGAAGGTGCCGTTGTCCGTCATCAGCGGGATGTCGCCGTAATAGACCTCCTGCTCTTTGATGTCGCGGATGGTCTTCACGCCGGTCTCGGGGTCCTTGTTCCAGACGACGAGACGGATCGTCACCTTGAGCGGCACGGCGTAGGTCATGCCGCGCTCCTGGCATTCGTCGACGTCGTACTTCAGCTTGAGGCCGACGGTGTTGCCGCAGACGTCGCAGATGTCGCCGCGCGCGTCGTTCGGCTTGCCGCAGCGCGGGCACAGCACCTCGTGCTCGCCGTACGGGTCGGCGATCAGGGTGTGGCCGCAGCTCGTGCAGGGCTGCCGCAAGTGATGCAGGCCCTGGAGCCGGCCGCACTTGCACTCCCAGTTGCCGATCGAATACTCGATGAATTCCAGCGAGGAGTTCTCGCGGAAGTCACTGATCGGGAACACCGACTTGAACACCGACTGCAGCCCGGCGTCTTCGCGCTCGGACGGCAGACGGTTCATCTGCAGGAACCGCTCGTACGACTTCTTCTGGATCTCGATCAGGTTCGGGATCGGCACCGTTGTCTTGATCTTGGAGAAGTCGATGCGCTCGCGGTAGACGTTCTTGGGAAGGCTGTACATGCTGATGAAGACCTCAAATTTGTCCCAGGGCCGTCGCCCCGCCGGACCCCTCTACACCGCCGCTCGCTCGCCGTGTCGCCGTTCGACGCTGCTCACGACGCCCTGAGCATGTCGATGGGCGCCGGCTCGCTACGCTCCGGTGGCTCGCTTCGCTTCGCTCCAGCTGGCTCGCGCCGTCTCAGACGCGGGGCGCTTCGCGCGCGCTCAATACGAATAGCCGGGTCTCTCGACCCGGCCTGGAGGACACATCGCGCAGGCCTCAGAGGCCCTCACGCTACTTGACTTCGACCTTCGCGCCGACGTCCGCGAACTTCTTGACGATCGCGGCGGCCTCGTCCTTGGGAATCCCTTCCTTGATCGGCTTGGGGGCTCCCTCGACGAGATCCTTCGCTTCCTTCAGCCCGAGGCTGGTGACTTCGCGGACGACCTTGATCACGTTGATCTTGTTGGTGCCCACTTCGGTCAGGATCGCGGTGAACTCGGTCTTCTCTTCCGCCGCCGGGGCGCCGCCGGCCGCCGCGCCGCCGCCCGCCACCGCGACCGGCATCGCCGCCGCCGCGCTGACCCCGAGCTCCTGCTCGAGTGCCTTGACGAGCTGGCTGAGCTCGAGCACCGAGATTCCCTTGATGTAGTCGACAACCTGCTGCTGATTCAGTTCGGACACTGTCATACTCCTTACGATGAAAGCTTCCAGCTCTCAGTTTCCAGCCTCCAGCCGCCGGCTCTAGCCGCCAGCGACGCCGGCAGCCGGAAGCGGGAAGCCGGACGCGTCCTACGATTCCGACTTCTTCTTTTCCGCCTGGACCAGCACGCTCATCAGGTCGCGCGGTGTGGCGTTGAGCACGCTCACCAGCTGCACCATCGGCGCCTGGAGCACGAACAGGAGTTTCGCGTAGAGCTCCGGCTTGCCGGGCAGCGACGCGAGCTCGACCACCTCACCCGACCGGATCGCGCGGCCCTGCACCACCGCCGCTTTGATCTTCAGCGCCGACGCGGTCTTCGCGAACGTGGTCAGCACCTTCGCCAGCGCCACCGGATCCTCGCCGGCGTAGGCCACCGCCGTGGTCCCGGCGAAGTGCTCGGACAGCGGCTCGAACGACGTCCCCTTAAGGGCGCGTCTGGCGAGCGTGTTCTTCACGACCTTGTAGGTCGCCTTGACGGCGCGCACCTGACGGCGCAGCTCGGTCACCTCGGGGACCTTCAGTCCCTTGTAGTCGAGGACGATGGCGCTCTCGGTGCCCTTGAAGGAGGACTCGAGCGCCTGGAGCTCTTCCGTTTTACTTGCTCTCGTGACAGCCATAAATTTGCTGGCAGGGCCAAAACCCGCGCTTCCGATCGTGGCAGCGCCTGGCTTCGGATCCGCCCTCCTAGTGCTTCACCGTCTCGGTCACGTGCGTCGTGTCGATGGTGATGCCCGGTCCCATCGTCGAAGACAGCGTGACGCTCTTGAGGTACTTGCCCTTGGCCGCCGCGGGCTTGGCCTTCACGACGCTGTCGACCAGCGCGTGGGCGTTTTCGATCAGGCTCTGCGCCGGGAACGACGCCTTCCCCACCGGGGCATGGATGATTCCCGTCTTGTCGACGCGAAACTCGACCTTGCCGGCCTTGATCTCGCGCACCGCCTGCGCGATGTTCGTGGTGACGGTGCCGGTCTTCGGATTCGGCATCAGCCCGCGCGGGCCGAGCACCTTGCCGAGCTTGCCGACCGCGCGCATCATGTCGGGGGTGGCGACCACCGCGTCGAAGTCCATGAAGCCGCCCTGAATCTTTTCGACCATCTCTTCGCCGCCGACATGGTCGGCACCGGCCGCCTGCGCCTCTTTCTGTTTGTCGGCGCCGGCAATCGCCAGCACCTTCTTGCTCTTGCCCAGTCCGTGCGGCAGCACGACGGTGCCGCGTACCATCTGATCGGCGTGCTTCGGGTCGACGCCGAGGCGAAGCGCCAGCTCGACGGTTTCGTCGAACTTCGCGAACTTCACCTTCTGCATCAATGGAATGGCTTCCTCGATGGTGTGCGGACGATCAGGCACGGCCTGCTTCGCCGCAGCGAATTTCTTTCCGGACGGCATACTTACCTCCGTGGTTCAAGCGGCCGCGACGCGGCCTCCCACTGTTGATTTGGAAATCTCGTAATGGGGAAATCTGGAAATTCACATTTCCACATTTCCACCTTCCCAAATTTCCAAATTCCGACTACCCGATGACGTCGATGCCCATCGAACGGGCCGTGCCGGCGACCGATTTGATCGCCGATTCGATCGTGTCGCAGTTGAGGTCGGGGAGCTTGGTCTTGGCGATCTCCTCGACCTGCTTCTTCGTCACGGTGCCGACTTTGGTCTTGTTCGGCTCGGCCGATCCCTTGGCCAGGTTCGCCGCGCGCTTCAGCAGGATCGCCGCCGGCGGCGTCTTCGTGATGAAGGAATAGGACCGGTCCGCGTAGACGGTGACGACGACCGGAATGATCAGCCCCTCGTCCTTGGCCGTCTTCGCGTTGAAGTTCTTGCAGAAGTCCATGATATTGACGCCGTGCGGACCGAGCGCGGTCCCGACCGGCGGCGCCGGGGTGGCTTTCCCCGCCGCTATCTGGAGCTTCACCATCGCCTGTACTTTTTTCGCCATGTTCTAGAGCTTCTCGACCTGCAAAAAATCCAGCTCGACCGGTGTCGACCGGCCGAAGATCGTCACCATGACCTTGAGCGTGTTGCGCTCGTTGTTCACCTCGTCCACCAGGCCGTTGAAGCTGGTGAACGGCCCTTCGTTGATGCGAACCTGATCGCCCTTTTCGAAGGAATACTTCGGCTTGGGCTTCTCGGCCGCCTCGGTGACCTGGTTGAGGATCTGGTCGACCTCCTCGCGGGTCAGCGGTGTCGGCTTGGCGCCGGCGCCGACGAAGCCGGTGACCTTCGGCGTGTTCTTGACCACGTGCCACGCGTGGTCGGACATGTGCATCTCGACCAGGATGTAGCCCGGGAAAAACCGCTTCGAGCTGACCACCTTCTTGCCGCCGCGCATTTCGGCGACTTGCTCGGTCGGGATCAGGATCTCGCCGATCTCGTCCTGCAGTCCGTAGGCGTTCACACGCTGTTCGAGCGACTCCTTGACCTTGTTCTCAAAGCCGGAGTAGGTGTGCACGATGTACCACTGTCTTGTCCGATCGTCCGTCATCGTTCCCATGCGTTACGCCGCGCTGAAGAGTTTGTAGACCCAGCCAAGGCCCTTGGCCAGGATCAGGTCCACCAGCCAGAGGTAGACGCCCATCGAGACCGAGAAGAGGATCACGACGATCGTCGTCGCGTAGACCTCCTTCTGAGAGGGCCACGTGACGCGGCCCATTTCGTTGCGGACCTCGGACAGGAAGCGGCGGGATTTTCCCCACCAGCCCGTCACGCTCTCGCGCGCCCGTCCCTGGAACGAGTCTTCGTTGGACTCCGCCATCGCCTTTGCCACTACCGTGAACCTCTTCTCGAACTGGCAGGACAGGAGGGAATCGAACCCCCAACCCCCGGTTTTGGAGACCGGTGCTCTGCCAATTGAGCTACTGTCCTAATCTTCCGAGGGGCTTGGCCCCTCGGACTCCCCTGCACCGTCGCTCGCTCGGCGCTTCGCCGCCTCGCTCCGCTCCGGTGGCTCGCGTCGCTGCGCTCGCTCGCATCGCCCAACCGACCAGGTTCGCGTCGCTGCGCTCACTCGTAACGCTCAACCGACCAGGCTCGCGTCGCCCAACCGACCAGGTTCGCGTCGCTGCGCTCGCTCGCATCGCTCAACCGACCAGGCTCGCGTCGCTGCGCTCACTCGTAACGCTCAGCCGAACTCTCCGGTGCCTCGCCTCGCTCAGTCGCACTACTTCGTTTCGCGGTGCGGCTTGTGGCAGCGGCAGAACCGGCAGTACTTCGACAGCTCGAGCCGCTCGCTCGTCTTCTTCTTGTTCTTCGTCGTGCTGTAATTGCGCCGCTTACATTCGGTGCACGCGAGCGCGATGATATCTCTCATGGCAAACCCCGTCAGCGACGACCCGCGACCGACGACGCCGATACCGCAGCGTCAGTCGTCGGCCGCCAGTCGTCAGTGACCGCTATTCGATGATCTCGCTGATCGTGCCGGCGCCGACCGTGCGGCCGCCTTCACGAATCGCGAACCGCGCGCCCGTCTCGAGCGCGACCGGCACGTGCAGCTCGGCGATGATTTCGGTGTTGTCGCCCGGCATCACCATCTCGACCCCCTCCGGCAGCTTGAGCGAGCCGGTCACGTCGGTCGTGCGGATGTAGAACTGCGGACGGTAGCCGTTGAAGAACGGCGTGTGACGGCCGCCCTCTTCCTTCGAGAGCACGTAGACCGTGCCCTTGAACTTCGTGTGCGGCTTGATCGAGCCGGGCTTGGCCAGCACCTGGCCGCGCTCGACGTCGGTCTTTTCCACGCCGCGGAGCAGGACGCCGACGTTGTCGCCGGCCACCCCCTCGTCGAGCAGCTTGCGGAACATCTCGACGCCGGTGACGATTTTCTTCTCGGTCGGCTTGAACCCGACGATCTCGATTTCCTCGCTGACCTTGACCTTGCCGCGCTCGATACGGCCGGTGACGACGGTGCCGCGGCCCGAGATCGAGAACACGTCTTCGATCGGCATCAGGAACGGCTTGTCGATTTCACGCTGCGGCATCGGGATGTAGGTGTCGAGCGCCTCCATCAGCTTGAGCACGGAATCGACGCCCGCCTGGTCGCCGTTGAGCGCGCCGAGCGCCGAGATGCGGACCACCGGAATGTCGTTGCCGGGGAAGCCGTAGGAGCTGAGGAGCTCGCGCACTTCGAGCTCGACGAGGTCCACCAGTTCCGCGTCGTCGACGGCGTCGACCTTGTTCAGGGCGACGACCATGTACGGCACGTTGACCTGCTTGGCGAGCAGCACGTGCTCGCGGGTCTGCGGCATCGGACCGTCGACGGCGCTGACCACCAGGATGGCGCCGTCCATCTGCGCCGCGCCGGTGATCATGTTCTTGATGTAGTCGGCGTGGCCCGGGCAGTCGACGTGCGCGTAGTGCCGGTTCGGGGTCGCATACTCGACGTGGCTCGTCGCAATCGTCAGGATCTTCGTCGCGTCGCGACGGCCCTGTGATTCCGAGGCCTTGGCGACCTCGTCATACGGCACGAACTTCGCCCAGCCCTTGTCGGCCGCGACCTTCGTCAGGGCGGCCGTCAAGGTCGTCTTGCCGTGGTCGATGTGGCCGATGGTCCCGACGTTGACGTGCGGTTTGGAACGATCGAATTTCTCTTTAGCCATGTCGTTATACCGTCCTCGCGTGTGTGTCCAACTTCGACAGTCCGCCTTGGCGCCCGACTTCACTCATCGCTTCGGCGAGACAGTTTTTTCGCGTGCTCCACCGCCGAAAAAACTGGAGCCGATGACCAGGATCGAACTGGTGACCTCGTCCTTACCAAGGACGCGCTCTGCCAACTGAGCTACATCGGCTTGAATCAGCTACCAGTTGCCAGTATCCAGCTCACCCCAGACCGCGTGCCAGCAGCGAATCCGACTTCGCGCGGCGCGTGCGAGGAACTGGAGCGGGAGACGGGGATCGAACCCGCGACCAACAGCTTGGAAGGCTGTGACTCTACCACTGAGTTACTCCCGCCTTCGCGGCTCGCCTGCCTCGCTTCGCTCGCCGCTTCGGCGCGGCAGGCCCGCTCACGTTCTTCATCACACCGACCGCCGCTCGCATCACCATCTGTGGCCGGCCATCCGAAGCCCCCTCCGCGCGACGCGCTGCCTGGGGGCGAAGGATGGTGGCGAGGGAAGGACTCGAACCTTCGAAGGCGCAAGGCCGACAGATTTACAGTCTGCTGCGTTTGACCGCTTCGCTACCTCGCCGATGCGTTGTCTGGCTGAAAACTTTCGAAACTCTTGCCCTTGCGCTGGCCTCTGGAAGATAGCTGGCGAAGGGATTCGAACCCCCGACCGGCTGATTACAAATCAGCTGCTCTACCGGACTGAGCTACGCCAGCCCAGACAAGAGAGTATTAATAGCACGCTCCGTGCCACCAGCGCAAGCGGGCGCGGCGCGCCTAGATACCACCCAGTGCCTAACTTGTTGCAAATACAATAGCTTAGGGCGCAGCGCTACGCTGGCGGACAATCTCATATAGTACCACAGCTGCCGCCACCGACACATTCAGGCTGTCCACGTGCCCGAGCATCGGGATCCGCACCAGCCGATCACACCGCTCACGCACCAGGCGGCGCAGCCCGGTCCCCTCGGCGCCCAGCACGACCGCGGAGGGCGCCGTCCAGTCCACGGCCGTGTGCAGGTCCGGGGCATCGCCGGCAAGCCCGATCGTCCAGACGTTCGCGTCTTTCAGTTCCTCGATCGCGCGCGCGATGTTCACCACGGTCGCGATCGGCAGGTGCGCGAGCGCGCCGGCGGACGCCTTGCCCACCACGCCGTCGAGCGCGGCGGCATGGCGCGCTTGTCGTATGACGCCGGTCGCCCCCGCGGCGTCGCAGGTTCTCAGTATCGCGCCGACGTTGTGTGGATCCTCGATGCCGTCGAGCACGACAATCAGGGGAGCGAGGGGCGCCGCGCGAGGCGGGAGAGAAACGAGTTCGGCGATCGAATAGTCGCGCGGCTCCTCGACGTCGGCCAGGACGCCCTGGTGCACGCCTCCTCTGGACGCACGCTCGAGCATCGCCGGATCGACGCGTTCGACGGCAACGCCCTGTCGTGCGGCAAGCGCCAGCACCTGGTCCATGCGCCTGTCGGCGCGGGCACTGACGCGCAGCCGTGTGACGCGCCCTGCTTTCAGCGCTTCGGCGACCGGATGAATGCCATAGACGAGCAACGCTGTCCTCGAAAATTCGCGCCTTGCGTCACGCCTCAGCGCGACGCCACCGCCGCCGCGAACGTCTTCGCGCGCTCGCGCGCGCTGGCGATCCTGGCCACGCCGGCATCGGCCGGCAGCGCCGCCCCCCGGTCCATCGCCGGGACCGCCAGATCCAGCTCGGGGCCGCCGCTGTCGCCGGTCAGCGCCGCGCGGATCGGATGGAACAGCGCCTTCCCCTTCTGCCCCGTCTTGTCCTTCACGCGGTTCGCCATCGCCCGGAACGCCTCGCGATCGAGGAGCGGGCCGTCGATCGCCTCAGCCAGCGCCGCCACCACCGCGCGCGCCCCAGGCTCGTGCAGGACCACGGCGACTTGCGGCCGATCGACGGCATGCACGGCGTCGTACTCGAACAGGAACGCGAGCCGATCGGGAATCTCCTCGAGCCGATCGACCGACCCCACCGCCATCGGCAGCAGCGACTCGAGGTAGGCGAGCGCCGCGTCGCTGCGCCGCTTGACGAACCCCTTCGCCTGGAAGAACCTGGCAGCCTCGGCGGCGATCCGCGCGGGCGCCGCCGCCTTCATGTAGTGGCGGTTCATCCAGGCCAGCTTGTCGGGATCGAACACGCCGGCGCTGTGCCCGACGTCTTCGATGGCGAAGCGACGCGCCATCTCGTCGAGCGGGATCAGCTCGGCATCGTGCGCCGGCTCGCCGCCGGGGCTGAGCGGCGACCAGCCGATCAGCGCCAGGTAGTTGATCAGCGCTTCCGGCAGCACCCCGCGTCCCCGGAACTCCGACACCGAGGTCGCGCCGTGGCGCTTCGACAGCGGCGTGTGATCCGGCCCCAGGACCAGCGAGAGGTGCGCGAACCGCGGCGTCGCGAACCCGAGCGCGCGGTAGAGCAGGATCTGGCGGGGCGTGTTCGAGATGTGGTCCTCGCCGCGGACCACGTCGGTCACTTCCATCAGCGCATCGTCGATCACCACCGCGAAGTTGTACTGCGGGCGCCCGTCGGAGCGGACGATCACGAAATCGCCGATGACGTCGCTGTTGAAGGTGACTTCGCCACGGACCAGGTCGTGAAAGGTCACGTCGATGTGCGCCGGCACGCGGAACCGGACGACCGCCCGTTCGCCGCCCTCGAGGCGCCGCCGCGCCTCGTCGGCCGGAATGCCGCAGCAGGTGCCCCGGTACTTCGGTGGACGGCCGGCGGCGAGATCTTTGCGGCGATCGTCTTCGAGTTTCTGCGGCGGGCAGAAGCAGTAGTAGGCCTGGCCGCCGGCCAGCAGCTCGTTGGCGTACGACGTGTACAGGTGCAGCCGCTCCGACTGCCGGTAGGGCCCCGACGCCCCGCCGACGTCCGGCCCCTCGTCCCATTCGAGGCCCAGCCAGCGCAGGTCCTGCAGGATGCTGTCTTCCGACTCCCTGGTCGAGCGCTCGGCGTCGGTGTCCTCGATGCGCAGGATGAAGGTGCCGTCGTGGCCGCGCGCGAGCAGCCAGTTGAAGAGCGCCGTGCGCGCGTTGCCGACGTGCAGCGAACCGGTCGGGCTCGGAGCGAAGCGGACTCTCACGATCGCGACCTCACCAGCGCGATCGCGTGGGCGGCAATCGCCTCACCGCGTCCGACCGCGTCCACGCCCTCGTTCGTCTTGCCCTTGACGCTGACCCGGTCGACGGCGGTGCCGACGGCGTCCGCGATGTTGCGACGCATCTGCTCGATCGCGTCCTTGATCTTGGGCCGCTCCAGGACGACCGTGACGTCGACGTTCCCCACTTCGTAGCCCGCCTCGTGCACCATGCGCGTCGCGTCCCGCAGCAGCGCGAGGCTGTCGGCCCCTTTCCAGCGGGGATCGGAGTCGGGGAAATGCCGGCCGATGTCACCGAGGCCGACCGCGCCGAGCAGGGCATCGGTCACCGCGTGACAGGCGACGTCGCCGTCGGAGTGGCCGAGCGGTCCCCGCTCGAACGGGATCACCACCCCGGCGACGACGAGCGGCCGGCCCTCGACCAGCCGGTGCAGATCGTAGCCGGTACCGGCGCGGCCGGTGCGCGCCGGCCTGCCGGCGGCGGTGCGCGCGCGCGCCGCGGCCAGATCCTCGCC
Source organism: Vicinamibacterales bacterium (assembly GCA_036496585.1). Lineage (NCBI taxonomy): Bacteria > Pseudomonadati > Acidobacteriota > Vicinamibacteria > Vicinamibacterales > Vicinamibacterales bacterium. Next base: position 56,126 of record DASXLB010000028.1, on the reverse strand, counting down.
GCTCGTGATCTTCACGTTTCCGGGATCTCCCTCGACGACGTGCACGGTGAAGCCGGCGCGTTCGGCGAGCGCCGCCTCGTCGGTGGCGGCGACACCGCTGCGGCCGAGCGCAATCGCCTTCGCGAGGACGTCGCGCCGGAATCCCTGGGGCGTCTGCGCGAGGTAGATCGTCTCGCGCGGGATGGTGTCGAGAATCGTGCCGGTCGCGTCGACGCGTTTGACCGTGTCGCGCGAGCGCAGTGCGGCGATCGCGGCGCCGTGGGCGACCGCCGCGTCGATCGTGCGGTCGATCAGATCCGCGCTCACGAACGGCCGCGCCGCGTCGTGGATCAGCACGACGTCGCTCTCCTCGCTGACTATGTCGAAGGCGTTCGCCACCGAGTCCTGCCGGCGCTCGCCGCCGACCGCAGTGCGCAGCTCGGGGCGGGGCACGCTGGCGTCTCGGCTCAGCGCCAGCGGCGTGGCGGTTCCCTTCGGCAGCACGAGCACGACGGCGTCGATCCGCGGATGCGTGAAGAATGCCGCGACGCTGTGCTGCAACATCGTCCCGCCGCCGATGTCGATGAGCTGCTTGGGCTTGGCGGCGCCGAGGCGACGGCCGGCGCCGCCGGCGGCGATGATAGCGGTCACGTGCATGGGCAAGGCGTCAATTATATAGACCGCTCTCGTCCGCACGTCAGCCGGCGCCGGCCGCGACGACGTCGTGGACGCGGCCGGCGAGGGCGCGGGCCGCGTCCCGCGCGACGTCTGCCGTTTCGATCGGGTCGTGAACGACGAGCGACACCGCGCCAGGTCTCACCACCAGCTCCCCTTTGACCATCACCTGGCGGCTGCCGACGATGCTGAGGGGGACGACCGGCAAGCCGGCGTCGAGGGCAATCACGAACGAGCCGCCCTTGAACGGGGCCACCTGACCGTCGAGGCTGCGCGTGCCCTCGGGAAACACGATCAGCGAATGCCCCGCGCCGACCAGCCTCGCCATCTTCTTCACGCTGCTCGCGCCCGGCTTCGAACGGTCGACGAGCACGTGGCCGGTACGCCGCAGGTGCCAGCCCATGAAGGGGATCCGCCCGAGCGTCTCCTTCGCGATGATCCGCAGCTGGAACGGCAGCGAGGCGAACACGATCGGGATGTCGTAGATGCTCTGGTGATTGGCCGCGAAGACGTAGCTGCGCGACCGATCCAGGCGCTCGAGCCCTTCGACCCGCACGCTCACGCCGGTGGTCTTCAGAATCAGCCACGACCAGACGCGCGCGCAGCGGTGACCGACGTCGCCGCTCCGATCGACGAGCGTCGAGAGGATCGAGATCGTGCCCAGCACGATGGTGTAGAGGCTAATCGTCGGGATCAGGAAGAAGATCGTCCGCCACCAGTGCCATGGCTTCATGCCGCGTCACTTGGCATTCGATACCTTCTCGACCGTCGGCACGGGCGCGGCCGCGGCGACCGACGCGCCGCCCGACTCGATGAAACGGCCGAAGATCATCTTCCCGGCCGTCGTCTGCAGCACGCTCGTGACGACCACGTCGATGGTCTTGCCGATCATGCGCCGCGCGTTGTCGACCACCACCATCGTCCCGTCGTCCAGGTAGGCGACGCCCTGGTTGTACTCCTTGCCTTCCTTGAGAATGAAGACCTTCATGAACTCGCCCGGCAGCACCACGGGCTTGAGCGCATTGGCCAGCTCGTTGATGTTCAGCACGTCGACGCCGCGCAGCTGCGCCACCTTGTTCAGGTTGAAGTCGTTGGTGACGATCTTGCCCTGCAGCGACCGGCCGAGCTCGATCAGCTTGAGATCGACTTCGCGCACTTCCGGAAAATCGATATCGGAGATCATCACGTCGACGCCCGTCATCTTCTGGATCTTCTGCAGGATGTCGAGGCCGCGGCGGCCGCGGTTGCGCTTCATCGCGTCGGCCGAGTCGGCGACGAGCTGCAGTTCCTTCAGCACGAACTGTGGAATGACGAGCGTGCCGTCGAGAAAGCCGGTCTCACAGACATCGGCGATGCGGCCGTCGATGATCACGCTGGTGTCGAGAATGCGATAGCGCTTGGTCGGGCCGACGTCGCGGAAGAGGCCGGCCAGCCGCTGCGGCTCGAGCCACTCGCCTTTGCGCGCTCCCATGACGATGCCGAGATAGGGGAAGACGAGCAGGATGAAGCTGTGGAAGAATCCGACCCGATTGTCCGAGGCGTCGATGAAGAACAGTGCGGCGCTGATCGTCTTGGCGAGCCCGAGGCCGATCGCGCCGCCGATGAGGGCACCGAGCAGGTCGGTGACCTCGGTCTGCCGCAGGCGCGTCTCGATCAGGATGACGGTGGCGCCGAGCAGCCCGCCGACCGCGATATTGGGTACGAATGCCGCATGGAACGGCCGGAGGATGGCCGCCGCCCACGCCACGGCGGCCAGGAACAACGCCCGCACGAACAGCTGCCAGGCCATGAAAGTCTCCGCGAGATGAATGCGAACCGCTATGAAATGACGCGACCTTGGGTAATGATACCCCGCACCTGAATGGATCTCGCAGCAGTCCTGGCCCTCACGGCCGCACTGTGGCAGGCGCTCCCGCACGGCGACACGGTGTGGGACCTGCTCGAAACCGTCGCGCCGTTCGCGTTCACCGAACCGATGAACACGGGCGGGACGGTGACCGGCGTTCCGCTGTTCGCCGGCAGTGAAGCCAGCTCGTGGACGCAGACGACGTTCCGGCTCGGCATCGCCGACGTCACGGATCCGGGCACCGGCGGCCGGCCGCTGCTCTATCCCGATCTCTCGCTCGTCGACCACATCCGGCTGACGACCGCCGGCACGGATCTTCGCTCCGGTACGCCGGGACCACTCATCACCTTGGTGCCGAAGGCCGGCGGCGCGACGTGGCACCGAACGGTGGCGGTAGCGTTCTCCCCCTCACCGTTCCAGGCCGAGGGCTCCAGCGCGACGCCGCCGAAGGCGCGCCTGAGCGCGCTCGGACGCGCGCAGGCCGACGCCGGCGGCCCGCTCACGACGCGCACGCATCTCTTCGCGACCGCCGCCGGCACCTCGTCCTCGCACGTCGAGCAGCACGATGCTTTCACGCTGCCGGGCGACGTGCTGTCGTTCGCCGCGCATCCGACCTTCGAGCTCGGCGGCAATCGCCACGCCGACCTGTCGACGTGGCTCCAGCAGACGAAGACGGCGTTTCCGGGCCGCGCGCTGCTGCGCGATCGCAACGCGGACGCCACGCAGCTCTATGGCGGCATCTCCGGGAGCTGGCGGTCCGGCGTCGAGCGCCTCGTCGAGGTCAGCGCCGCCTACGCCGCGACGCGGTTGACGCCAGGGCCGCCGCCGGCCGCCGCCCGCGGCACGGTCGATCGTGTTCTCGACGATCCGGTCGAGGTGCTCGCCGACATCACCGGCGGCAGCCGTTCGCGCGGATCGATCGCCGCGACGTTCGAGACCGGCACGCGCGTGCATCTCAGCAGCGGCGTCAGCCTGGCTGGCGCCGGCATGCACGCGTCGCCGTTTGGAACCGGCCTCATCGGCGAAACGGTCGACGGCCTCCCGGCGCGCGCCTGGGACTACGGTCTCGCCGGCGAGGTGCATCGATCGGAAACCGCGGCCACCGCGTACGCGTCGGCGCAGGCGCAGCTGATCGACACCCTGGAAATCGACGGCGGCCTGCGGTTGGAGCACGTCGCCGGCAGCGCGCACGGCGCGCCGGCGGGCATCGCATGGACGTCACTCGAGCCGCGCCTGGTGCTCCACTACGCGCGGGGCCCGTTCTCCGGATTCATCGGTGCCCGGCGCTACCACCCCGCGCTCACCCTCTCCACGCTCGCCAACGGCGACCCGGCGGGGCTGTCCGGACGATCGTATTTGTGGACGGATCGCAACGGCGACGGACAGGTGCAGCCTGACGAAGTGGGCGCGCTCGTCTCGCTGGCGGGCCCGGGCAGCCCGACGCCGGGGTTCTCGACGATCGATCCGGCCATCAAGCGGCCGCACATCGACGAACTGCAGGTGGCGATCGACTTCCACATCAAGCCGTGGGTGTCGCTCCGCTTCAGCGGCGCGTCGCACAAAGGCGGCGATCTGATCGGCCGGTTCGACACCGGCGTTCCGTTCGACGCCTACAGCGTGCGCTACCAGTTCGATCCCGGCCTCAACCTCGGCGGTCCCGAAGACGATCAGATGCTGCCGGTCTACAGCCGCCCGCCGGCCACCTTCGGCGCCGATCGCTACGTCCTGCAGACGATTCCGAACGTGAAGTCGACCTATGGCGGGCTGTATGTCGCGGTGCTGTTCGAGAAGTCGCCGCGCTGGCACCTGCTCGCCGCCGCGACGGCGTTGCACTCGTACGCGCCGGCGGCGTTCCGCGGGCACCTGCCCTCCGAGAACGACGAACTCGTCGTCGGCGATTCGTACAGCGATCCGAACGCGAACACCTACTCCGAGGGGCGCACGCTCTTCGATCGCGGCTACGGCCTCAAGGTCGCGACCGCCTATAACGCGCCGCACCGCTTCACGCTGGCGGCGGTCGGGCGTTACGCCGACGGCCAGAACTTCGCACGCCTCGTCGTCGTCCCCGACCTGCCGCAGGGCCCGGACATCGTTCGCGCGTATGCCAACGGCAAGAGCAAGTTCACCTTCACGGCGACGCTCGATTTGCGCGTCCAGAAGATGATGACCTGGGGCGGACGCGACGTCGCGTTGGGGCTCGAGAGTTACAACCTCACCAACCTTCGCAACGAGGTGGAGGAAGTGGTCGTCACCGGCCCGCTGTGGCGGCAGCCGACCTACACGCAACCGCCGCGCGTCATCCGGCTGACGGTGAGCACGTCATTCTGAGCGGCCGGCCCGCCGGCCACCGGAGGCCGGCGCCTGACGTAGAATTCCCGGCGTGGACGCGGAGGCTGCCGACGAACTCATCGCGATCGGGCGCCGGTTCGATGCGCGCGGCTGGGTGCTCGGCACCAGCGGCAACTTCAGCAGGGTGGTGAGCCGACATCCGCTGCGCCTGGCGATCACCCGCAGCGGCTCGCACAAGGGAGCGCTGACGCGGGACGACATCGTCGAATACGAGGACGGCCGGATCGTGTCTGGCCGCGGCGCCTCGTCGGCCGAGACGCCGCTCCACCTCGAGATCGCCGCGAAGCGCGCCGCCGGCTGCGTGCTGCATACCCACTCGATCTGGAGCACGCTCCTGTCCGATCGCTACGCGGAGGGCGGCGGCATCCCGATCGAGGGCTACGAGATGCTCAAGGGGCTGTCCGGCGTCGGCACCCACGAACACCGCGAGTGGCTGCCGATTCTCGCCAACGATCAGGACATGACGCGGCTGGGCGCCGCCGTGGCCCGCGTCCTCGACGAGCAGTCGGCCTGCCACGGTTTCCTGCTCCGCCGCCACGGGTTGTACACTTGGGGAGGGACGATCGCGGAGGCCGCCAGGCACGTCGAGATCCTGGAGTTTCTGCTCGAAAGCGTCGCCCGCTCGAAGGAGGCCGCGTCATGGCACTCGTGAGAATCGGCGGACGGAGGACGGATGCGGACGGAGAGAACGGCGAAGCCGTCCTCTCGGATTGCGCCGAGGTCACCACATTTCTCGCCCGTCACGGCATCGACTACGAGCGCTGGACGCCCGAGCACGCGATCGCGGCCGACGCCCCGGCCGACGCCATCCTCGCCGCCTACGCGCGGGAGATCGACGCGCTCAAGGCACGCGGCGGCTATGTCACCGCCGACGTGATCGACGTCACGGCCGAGACGCCGAATCTCGACATGATGCTCGCCAGGTTCAGCCGCGAACACTGGCACGATGAAGACGAAGTTCGCTTCATCATCGAGGGCCGCGGCCTCTTCCACGTCCATCCGTCAGACGGACCGGTCTTTGCGATCGAGGTGGAAGGCGGCGATCTGATCCGCGTCCCCCGCGGCACCCAGCACTGGTTCGATCTGTGCGGCGAGCGACGGATCCGCGCCATCCGGCTGTTCCAGGACACGTCGGGCTGGACGCCGCACTATACGGAGAGCGGCGTCGACAAGGGGTTCGAGCCGGTCTGCTTCGGCCCCGCCTACGTCGGCCGCCGGTAGTGATCCTGCTCGACATCGAAGGCACGACGACGCCAATCGCGTTCGTCGCCGGGATTCTGTTTCCCTACGCCCGAACCCACCTGCCGCTCTACCTCACACAGCACGCCGACACGCCCGAGTCCCGCCGTATCCTCGCGAGCCTGCGCGCCGAGTACGACCACGACGCCGAGGCTCGCCGCCAACTGCCAGACTGGTCGCCCTGGCCGTACCTCGCGTGGCTGATGGATCGCGATCGCAAATCGGCCGCGCTGAAGGAGCTGCAAGGGTTCGTCTGGGAAGAGGGCTATCGCGATGGCACGCTCGTCGGCGAGCTCTTTCCGGACGTCGCCGCGGCGCTGTCGCTCTGGCGCGACGCGGCGATTCAGGTCGGCATCTACTCATCCGGCAGCGTTCGTGCGCAGCAGTGGCTGTTCCGTTGCTCCACCGCCGGTGATCTCACGCCGTTGCTGTCGTGGCACTTCGACACGACCGTCGGCGCCAAGCGCAACGCCGCCAGCTACACGCGCATCGCCGCCGACGTGTGCCTGCCGCCCGGCGGGATCCTGTTCGTATCGGACGTCGCCGCGGAGCTCGACGCGGCACGCCAGGCGGGCATGGCGACCGCGCTGATCGTGCGCCCGGGAAACGCGGCCCAGCCCGACAGCTGTCACCGGGTGATCAGCAGTCTGCTGGATCTGCGTCCCTGAGACGCGTTCAGCCCCCGTCGCCAGGTTCGGTGGTCCAGTGCGCGGAAAAGAACAGCGCCGCCATCGCCAAGTAGCCCCAGACGAATGGCCACGCCGGCTTCAGCTGCAGCGCCGTGTCGGCGAACTCCCACGTGTACGAGTGCATCAGCCCGGTCGCCGACAATGCCGCCGCGCAGAGACACCAGGCCGCCGCCACTGTCCACTGCCGCTCGATCACGCCGACCACCGCGGCCGACAGCAGCATCGCGGTGAACAAGAAGCCCTGCTCGATCGCGAAAGCGCCGGTGATCCAGACGTCGTTCTTCTGGAACTCGCCGACCAGCGCCGCGGTGAACGGACCCGCGGGGCCGCCGAGCCCGGCGGCGCGCAGACCGTTCTTCGCGAGCAGCGCCCCCCACGCACCGATCCCCGGCAGCAGCCCGACGACGACGGCGGCGGTGTGCTGGCGCGGGACCGCGTCGAACGCCTGAGTCACGATCATCATGCCGATCCACAGCACGATTGCCATGCCGGCGTCGATCGGGATCGCCCACGCGATCCAGGCCAGCGTGCCGGTCAGGCAGATCGCAGTGACGAACGCGCCGTTCAGGATCGAATATCCGGCGCGCGCGCCGAGCGCCTTCCACCCTGGATGGCCGATGTAGATCGTCGTCGGGAACGCCGAGCCGAAGAGCGCGGCGGCGACACTGCCGATGCCGTTGATGGTGAGCGAGCGGCGCGTGTTGTACGAATCGCCGGCGGCGTCTGCCGACTCGATGTTCTGCAGCGAGCCGAGGACGTTGAACAGCCCCATCGCGATGATCACCGACAGGTACGGCCACAAGTGGCCGCCGCGAATCGAGGCGAACAGGTCGCCGACGATCGGCACGGGCAGATGGACCCCGGTCGCGACCGGGCGCGCGCCCACCGGGGCAATTCCAGTAAACCAGGCGATCGCCGTGCCGAGTGCGACGGCGATCACACCGCCGGGAAGGTGCCCCTTGAATCGGACACGACCGAAATACGTCAGCATCACGACCGCCAGCGTCGTCAGGCCAACCAGCGGGCGCGCGAAGGTCCGGTAGAGGAAACCGAGCGAGATGAAGCTGAGCGCGATGCCGGCCAGCGTCGAGAGGAGCGCGGCGCGCGGCGTAGCCTTGCGGACGCGTTCGGCGATCGGCGCCGCCGCCAGCTCGATGAGGCCGGCGCTCAGCGTGGCAAAGAGGCCCGCCTGCCAGGCGATCCGCGACGGATCGGCGGCCCCGGCCGCCGTGGCGAGCGCCTTCGCCGGAAGCATGATGAAGAACACGTGCGCGAAGAGCGAGACCGTGTTGATGCCATACGGCAGCGCGCACACGTCGGTCCGGCCCGTCCGCGCCGCCAGTTGCCTGGCCTGGAGGGCATAGGCGACGTTGCCGACGAAGACGGAGATGGCCGCGCCCGGAAGGATGCGCCCGTAGACGAGGTCCGCCGGGAACCCCAACACGCCGCGGCAGAGCGTGTCGATGAGGAGCAGTTGCACGAGGTTGTCGACCGCCAGGCCGAAAAACCCGTCAATGTCGCCGCGCACGATCCAGTTCACGCGCGGGAGGATACCTCAGGCGGGGCACGGGTAAGATCAGACGATGATCATCATGGCGGCCATGCTCGCCGCGGTCCTGGCGCAGTCGGCAGTCAAACCGAGCCAGCACGGCTCAGTGACGCAGGAAGTGGCAGGCACCACCTTCACCATCGAATACGACCGGCCGGTTGCGCGGGGCCGCGAACTATTCGGCGCGCTCGTACCCTACGATCGCGTCTGGTGTCCTGGCGCCAACGAGTGCACGACGTTGACGATTACCAGCGACATCACCGTCGAGGGTAAGAAGCTGCCGAAGGGTACGTATACGATCTGGGCGAAGCCGGGACGCGAGACGTGGTCGATCATCTTCAATCGCGCCCATCCGACGTTTCACACGCAATACTTGCGGGTGCAGCGCGACGATTTCCTCACCGTCGAGGTGATCCCTCGTACGGCCTCCCCGATGGAGACGCTCGCCTTCTACTTCGCGGTCGTCGACGGTCGCCACACCGAGCTGGTGCTCCACTGGGGCACCGTAGCGGTGCCGCTCTCAATCGACGTGCCGTAGCTCCCGCCGGTGCGGATCGGGGTCGGATGGTGATCGTGACCCTTTGATCAACGATCGAAGTCCGACCCGGCGCTCGCCGGCGGCAGCGGGCGGAGCGCCAGTTCCAGCGCCGCCGCGTGTACCGCCTGACGGACGGCTTCGTCGAGCATCGCGTCACGCGCAGAGTGCGCTTGCGCAGCGCCGGCCAGCGCGCCGATTGGCAGGCCGTGGATGACGCCGAAGCCGCCGCCCGCCGTCGTATGACGCTGGCCGACGCCGTCGCCGGCCGCGCTCGCCACGATCTCGCCGGTCCGGACGTCGACAATGCGAAACGCCAGCGACACTTTCAGCTGCGTCCGATCACGCGAGAAACCGCCAATGAACGGCAAGGGCACGACGCCGCCGAATCCCTTCCTGCTGCGCTCGCTCGAAAACGCCGTCAGACGCCCGAGGACCACGTAGTCCATGTGCCGGGCGGCCGCCGCCTCGCGGAGCCGACGCAGGTCGGCGTGACCGCCCGCCTCGTCCTCGGGCACCAGCCACTGGCCGTCATAGAGATGAAAGCGCTCCGACGAAACGAGCTCGTTCATCATCAGCTCGACGATCGTCGCACTCAGTTGCGGCGGCGGCAGCGTCCACCCGCCGGGCGTGATCGCAACGTCGGCGATCGCCAGCGACGGCCTCGCCTGCGCCTCCTGGGCCAGCGCGGCCGTGACCAGCGTGACGCGGACCAATCCAACGACGACGAGACCGATCAGCTTTCTGTGAGTCATCACTCCGCCTCCCGGACGATAAGGCGCAGGCTGGGCGCCGGCAGGCTCACGCCGTGCGCCAGGAGTGCGTGAGGCGGACGCTACAGGAGCAGGAGCTCGTCCAGCGCCTCGCCGACGTGCTTCACCGACACGATGTCGCATCCCGCCGGCGCATCGGCTGGCGCGACGTTGCCTTCCGGCACCACCACGCGGGTGAATCCCATCTGCGCCGCCTCGCGCAGGCGCAGCGCCGCCTGCGTCGTCCCGCGGATCTCGCCCGCCAGCCCGACCTCGCCGAACACCGCCGTGCCGGGACGAATCGGACGGTTGCGCAGACTCGACGCGACGGCGCCGACCACCGCAAGATCGGCGGCGGGTTCGTCGACCGTCATGCCGCCGGCGACGTTGATGAACACGTCCTCGCCCAGCAGGTTCAGCCCGGCCCGCTTCTCGAGCACGGCCAGCAGGAGCGAGAGCCGGTTCTGATCGATGCCGCTCGCCATCCGGCGCGCGTTGCCGTACGACGACGTGCTGACGAGGGCCTGCACTTCCACGAGCAGCGGCCGCGATCCCTCGACGCAACAGAGCACCGCCGAGCCCGGCGCGTTGGCCGGGCGCTCGGAAAGAAAGAGCTGCGACGGGTTGGGCACCGCCTTCAGACCCTGCCCCGTCATTTCGAAGACGCCCATCTCGCTGATTGCGCCGAAACGGTTCTTGACGGCGCGCACGACCCGGTGCGCGTGGTGCTTCTCCCCTTCGAAATAAAGGACGGTGTCGACGATGTGCTCGAGCACCTTCGGGCCGGCGAGGTTGCCGTCCTTGGTGACGTGGCCGACGAGGAACGTCGGGATGTTCTGCCCCTTCGCGGCAAAGAGCAGCTGGGTCGCGGATTCCCGAACCTGCCCCACGCTACCCGGCGCCGACTGGAACTTGAGCGAGAACACCGTCTGGATCGAATCGACGATCACCAACGAGGGCCGCAGCCGCGCAATCTCCTCCAGGATTCGCTCGAGACAGGTTTCGGCGAGCAAATACAGCGGTGCCTTCGCATGGTCGCCGGTGAACGCGCCGAGCCGCTCGCCGCGCGACTTGATCTGGTGTTCGGATTCTTCACCAGAGCTGTAGAGCACGGTGCCGATCGTCTGCGCGAAAAATGCCGCGGCCTGCAGGAGCAGCGTCGACTTGCCGATCCCGGGTTCGCCGCCGATGAGCACGAGCGATCCCGGCACCACGCCGCCGCCCAGAACACGATCGAACTCGTCGATCCCCGTCGGCAGGCGCGCCGAGACCACGGTGTCGATGTCTTCGTACAACCGCGGTCCGGCAGTGGCCGCGAGCGAATACCTGGCTCCAGCGCTGGCCGCGGCGGCGCCCGCCCCGGCAGCCACCGGCGCCGTGCGCTCCTCGACCAGCGAGTTCCAGGCGCCACACTCGGCGCAGCGCCCGAGCCATTTCTGCGACTGCGCGCCGCATTCCTGACAGCTGTAGACCGTCTTTACCTTCATGGCAGTGTCTGAGCGGCGACGAGCGATGGACGATGGACGGTCATCGGGCGTCGTACTGTCGTTCAATTCGCGTGCCCACGCGGCACAAGAGCTCATAGGGGATCGTGCCGATCGAGGCGGCAATCTCGCGGATGCCGATGTCGTCGTTTCCCTGCTGCCCGACTATGACCACCTCGTCCCCTGGCGATACATCCAGTCCCGTCACGTCGATCGTCGTCATGTCCATGCACACGCTGCCGATGACGGGTACGCGTTTTCCGCGCACCAGCATGAACGTGTGCCCGGCCATGCGACGGTCGAGGCCGTCGGCGTAGCCGGCCGGCACGATCGCGATCGTTCGCGACCCCTCGCTCACGTCGTGCAAGCCGTACCCGACGCCCTCGCCTCGACGGGTTCCCTTCACATGCACGATACGGCTGCGCAGTGACAGGGCTGGTCGCAGCGCGATCATCGTGGCGAGCGGCGGCGGCACGATTCCGTAGAGGAGAAGGCCAGGGCGGACGAAGTCAAACCAGACGCGCTCGTCGCGCAAGAGGGCGGCGCTGTTGGCCGCGTGTCGGAAACGTGGGGTGATACCGAGCGCCGGCAGTGCGGCAAGCGCCTGCTCGAAGCGATCGCGCTGTTCGCCGAAGGCCGGATGCTCGGGCAGGTCGGCCGTCGCAAAATGCGTGTAGACGCCGTCGATGGCCAGGTGTTCGCTGCGTGCGATCGCGGGTAGCGTCTGCCCGAGGTTGTCGTGGCGGAAGCCCAACCGGTTCATACCGGTGTCGATTTTCAGGTGGCAGCCCAGGCGCTCGCGCCGTTTGGTGGTCTGACCCCCGTCTGACCCCGGTCTGACCCCGGTCTGACCCCGCGTCCAGCGAGCGGCGGCGGTCTCGAGGTGTTGGGCGGCGGTAGGCGTCGAGATGGTCGGGGTCAGGTCGAATTCGAAGACGCCGTCGAGATCGCTGATGCCGAGCGCGCCGAAGACGAGGATGGGGATGCTGACCCCGGCGCGGCGCAGGACGATGCCCTCCTCGATGTCGGCGCAGGCGAGCATGGCGGCGCCGGCGCGCTCGAGCGCGAGGCCCACCTCGCGCGCGCCATGGCCGTAGGCGTTGGCCTTGACGACCGCGATGACGCGCGGCGCGGGACGCGGGGCGCTGGGCGCGGAGGGCGCCTCTGAGGTCGCGGACAGGAACTGCGAGATCGAGCGAAGGTTGGACGCGACCGCGGCGAGATCGACGTGCGCGACCGTCTGGCGGATCATGCCGAGAGCCGCTAGCCTCTCGCAGCCCGCGACCCGCGCCGCATCACCCGCAATCGGCGACCCTGGCCCCGCGTCACGCCGCCCCCGGCGCGAGGTTCTCGAAGCGCGTGTGCTCCTTGATGAACGCGAGCTTCGCGGTGCCGACCGGGCCGTTGCGCTGCTTGCCGATGATGATCTCCGCGGTCCCCTCCGCCTCGGGGTTCACATGGCCGTCGTCGGTCCGGTACTGCTCCTCGCGGAAGATGAACATCACCAGATCGGCGTCCTGCTCGAGCGCGCCCGACTCGCGGAGGTCCGACAGCTGCGGCCGGTGATCGGAGCGGGTCTCCGGCGCGCGCGAAAGCTGCGACAGCGCGACGACCGGGATCCGCAGCTCCTTGGCCAGTCCCTTGAGCGAACGCGAGATCGAGGCGAGCTCGGCCTGGCGGCTCTCGAAACGGCCGCGTCCCTGCATCAGCTGGATGTAATCGATGATCAACAGGTGCAGGCCGTGCTCGGCCTGCAGGCGGCGGGCCTTGGCCCGCATCTCGAGCACGCCGATCGACGCGGTGTCGTCGATGAACACGCGCGCCTCGGCGAGCGTCCCCAGCGCATGCGACAGGCGGCCGTAATCCTTCTCGTTCAGATAGCCGCTGCGGAAGCGGTGCGCGTCGATGCGCGCCTCCGACGTCAGCATCCGCATGAACAACTGTTCTTTCGACATCTCGAGCGAAAAGAACCCCACCGTCATCTCGGTCTGCGTGCCGATGTGCTGGGCGATGTTGAGGACGAAGCTGGTCTTGCCCATCGACGGGCGGGCCGCGACCAGCACCAGGTCCGACGGCTGCAGTCCGGACGTCATCTCGTCGAGATCCACGAACCCGGTCGGCACGCCGGTGACCAGCCCCTTGTGCTGCTGCAGCTTCTCGATCGTGGCGAAGCTGCTGTGCACCAGATCGCGCAGCGGCACGAAGCCCTCGCGGATCTTGTCCTCGGCGATCTCGAAAATCGCCTTTTCGGCACCGTCGAGAATGATATCGGCGTCCTCTTCCGCCTGGTAGGCGTCGGCCTCGATGCGCTTGGCGGCATGGATGACTCGCCGCAGCGTCGCCTTCTCCTTGACGATGCGCGCGTAGTGCTCGACGTTGGCGCTGCGCGGCACCCCGTCGGCGAGCGACGCGATGTAGGCCGGGCCGCCGACCTCGTCGAGCTCGCCGGACCGCTGCAGCTCGTCTTTCAGTGTGACCAGATCGATCGCGTCGTTGCGCTCGCTGAGCGCGACCATCTTGTCGAAGATCCGCCGGTGCGCGTCGCGGAAGAAATCGCGCGAATCGATCAGCTCGGCGGCATGATTGAACGCGTCGTTGTGGATCAGGATCGCCCCGAGTACCGACTTCTCGGCCTCGAGATTGTGAGGAAGCGTACGTTGGGGAGGTGCGGAAGCGACGGTGTCAGCCATGGCGGCGGAGCTCAGTATAGCGACACGCCGTTCGTTTGGAGAGGGCAGTTGGGCAGTTAGCGGGGACGGCGGGCAGTTGGGTCAGCAGCCCGAAGCCGGCAGCGACGAGGACAGCCAGCGCACGGCCAGCCAGACGGGTCGCGAACGCGGCCACACGATCGGAGCGAGGAGTCGGGAGTCCGAGGGGCGTCGCCGCCCCTCGGATGACACTACTGTTGCGCCACGACCTTGACGCGCAGCTGCGCCGTCACGTCGCGGTGGATCTTGACCGGGACCATCGACTCGCCGAGCGCCTTGAGCGGTTCGGCCAGCACGATCTTGCGCCGGTCGACTTCGAAGCCCTTCTCCTTGAGCGCCTGCGCGATGTCCTGCGAAGTCACCGATCCATAGAGGGCGTTGTGCTCGCCGACCCGCCGGGCGATCTCGATCTCGAACTGGCCCAGACGCTGCGCGATGGCCTCGGCTTGCGAACGCTCTTCCGCGTCGCGCGCTTCGGCGAGCTTCTTCTCACGCTCGATCTGGCGCTTGTTGTTGTTGGTCACCGCCAGCGCCAGCTTGCGCGGCAGCAGGTAGTTACGGGCATAGCCCGCGGCGACCTTGACGACGTCGCCGCGGCTGCCGAGGTGTTCCACGTGTTCTCTGAGAATCACTTCCATGGTCTGAACCTCTTGCGCCCTAGTCGGTCACGTAGGGGATCAGCGCCAGCTGGCGCGCCCGCGAGATCGCCGTCTGCAGCGCGCGCTGGTGCTTGGCGCAGGTGCCGGAGATCCGACGTGGCTGGATCTTGCCGCGCTCTGGAATGAACGGGCTCAGCAGGCGGACGTCCTTGTAGTTGACGTAGTCGATCTTCTCCGCGCAGAACTTGCAGACACGCCGGCGTCGGAAGAATCCGCCGCCGCGCGGCCGCCCTTCTCCCTTGCCCTTGTCGTCCTTCTTGCCGCCGCGGCCGCGGCCCCCGCGTTCCTCGCTCATCGCTGGACCTCCGCCCCTTCAATGCCCAAATCGTCGGTGTCATCCATGTCGCGGTCGCCGCGCCGTTCGCTCGGCGACGGCTCCGGCGGCAGCCCGCGCGCGGTGCGGCGGCGCGCCTGCGTCGTCTTGCGCTGGTCGCGCAGCCGGTCGGCGACCCGGATCGCGTCGTCGATGCGGACGGTCAAGTGACGGATGATCGCGTCGGTGACGCGCAGCCGCCGGTCGATCTCCTTAATCATCTCGCCTGAGCCGGTGATCGTCTCGACCACGTAGGTGCCCTCGCGTGCCTTACCGATCTCGTAGGCCAGCTTGCGCCGCCCCCAGTTCTCGGTCTTGTCGAGGGTGCCGGTGAAGCGCTGCACGATCTGCTCGACCTGCGTGTGCAGATCGGCGATCGCCTGCTCGCTCGCGTCTGGCGACACGATGTAGACGAGCTCGTACTGTCTGTTCTGACTCATGACTCTCCTTCTGGACTGAGCGGGAACCCTCAGATGTGAAAATCCTCTGGATTTCCAAATCTCGCGGTTCCAAGGAGACAAGGGTTAGTTGTCTTCGTTCCCGTTTTCCGCTGCCTGCGTACCGCTGCCGGTCTCCGGCTTCCGGTTGAACCGGCTCATCGAGGCGGACAGGCCTTCCGCCACGAACAGTTCGACGGCCTCCACTGCCGTTGTCATCGCGTCGTCAATCGTGTTCCGCTCGTCGGCGTCGAATCTCGCGAGCACGTGGTCGGCGAGATCCCGCCGGCGGTCGCCCCGCCCCACGCCGATGCGCAACCTCGCAAACTGCAGGCTGCCGAGCGATCCAATCACCGACTTCAACCCGTTGTGGCCGCCGGCCGACCCGTCCGGGTTCACCTTGATCCGTCCCGTTTCCAGCTGCACCTCGTCGACGATGACGAGAAGGTCGGCCACCTCGATCTTGAAGAACTGCAGCAGTCCGACGATCGCCGGGCCGCTCAGATTCATGAACGTCAGCGGCTTGGCGAGGACGACGTCCGCGGCCCGCCAGCGTGCGGCGAGCCCTTCGATCCCCCGGGGCGCCGCTTCCCAGGCCGCCCCGTGCCGCGCGGCCAGCCGATCGACGACGGCAAACCCGACGTTGTGACGCGTCCCGTCGTACTTCGCGCCGGGATTCCCCAGCCCCACGATCAGCTTCATCGTCCCACCTGAACGCGGGGCCAGCCAGTCCGGCCGACGAGCGCCAATCGGCGATCAGCACACGGCCATCACCCACCGGCCATCTACTTCTTGTCGTCCTTCTCCTCGTCCTTCTTGCCCTTCTTGATGACCTCCGGCTCGGCCGGCGTCGCCGCTGTCGCGGTCGCGGCAGCCGCGGCATCGGCCGCAGGCGCCTCCTCGACCTTCACGGTCACGACGTGCACGATCATCATGTCGAGATCGCTCACCGGCGCCCACTTGTCGCTCTTCGGCAGATCGCGCACGCGGAGACCCTGGTGCAGCATCAGCTCGCTGATGTCGACGTCGATGTGCTCGGGAATGTCGGCCGGCAGGCACTCGACTTCGATTTCGCGGTTGACGAAGTCGACGATGCCCCCCTGCTGCTTGACGCCCTTCGGCTCGCCCTTCAGCACGATCGACACGGTGACTTCGAGCGTCTTGTCCATCGCGACCGCGAAGAAGTCGGCGTGCAGCAGCCGGTGGTCGATCGGATCGAGCTGGTATTCCTTGACGAGCACCTTGCCGCCGGCGGCCAGCCCGGCCCCTTCCAGCCCGATGAGCGTATTCACGCCCGACTGGGAGTGGAGGATGCGCAACAGCACCCGCGGGTCGACCGCGATCTCGGTCGCCTTGCCCCGTTCGGTGCCGTAGACCACGGCCGGGATCTTGCCGGCGGCGCGCAGGCGCCGTGCTTCGTTCTTGCCGCGCTCGGCGCGGGGTTCTGCTTTCAGTGTGGCGTCCATGTCAGTTACCAGTTACCAGTCTGCAGTTGCTCGTTGCCCGCGGTTACACGAACAGTGAGGAGACCGATGTCTCCTCGTGGATGCTCCGAATCGCCTGTCCCAGCAGCCGAGCGACCGAGAGCTGCCGGATCTTGCTGCAGCTCTTGGCGCGATCGGTCATCAGCGGGATCGTGTTGGTGATCACCACCTGGTCGATCGGCGCCGATTCGAGGCGCTCGATCGCCGGGCCGGACAGCACGCCGTGCACGGCGCAGGCGATGACCCGGCCCGCGCCGTTCGCCTTCAGCGCGTTGGCCGCCTTCACGATCGTCCCGGCCGTGTCGATGATGTCGTCCTGCAGGATGCAGGTCCGGCCGGCGACGTCGCCAATCACGTTCATCACCTCGGCGCTGCCGTCCTCGCTGCGCCGTTTGTCGATGATCGCCAACTCGGCGCCGAGCCGCTTGGCGTAGGCGCGCGCGCGCTCGGCCCCGCCCGCGTCCGGCGACACGATGGTCAGGTCCGACGCCTCGTAGGCGCGCAGATGTTCGATGATCACCGGCGCCGCGAAGAGGTGATCGACCGGAATGTCAAAGAACGCCTGGATCTGCGCCTTGTGCAGGTCCATCGTCAGCACGCGATTCGCCCCGGCGGCGGTGATGAGATTGGCCATCAGCTTCGCCGAGATCGGCACGCGCGGCTTGTCCTTGCGGTCCTGCCGCGCGTAGCCGTAGTAGGGAATCACCGCCGTGATGCGCGCCGCCGACGAGCGGCGGAACGCATCGATCATCACGCACAGCTCGACCAGATGACGGTCGACGTCTGCGCACGTCGGCTGCACCACGAACACGTCGGTCCCGCGGATGTTCTCGTCGATCTGGAACGAGACCTCCGTGTCCGGGAACCGCAGCAGCTTCGCGCGCCCGACCGGGACCTGCAGGAACTCCGCGATCTCCTCGGCCAGCGCGCGGTGCGCGCTTCCGGGAAACACCTTGAGATGTCGACTCGACATCGTCGCGGGGAGTGCTCCTGTCGTAATCACGCAGACACCAGCCGTGACATGGTTGGGGCGGGAGGATTCGAACCTCCGAATACGGGATCCAAAGTCCCGCGCCTTACCGCTTGGCCACGCCCCAGTAAGCGCATTTGGAAATTTGGCAATCGGATAATCCGGTAATCCCGAGACACCGTCGTCGACTGACCCGAATGCCCGATTACCCGATTTCCAAATGCCCCGAAGGGGTTCCCGAGGCCATCTACAAAAGTTTAAGTGTAGCGGATCTACCGTGTGCGGGCAACCCTCGGGGGCGTCAGACCCGCCGCGAACCGGCGCGGCGGGCCACCGGGCGGCCGCGCCGCTCGTGCTCCGGCCGGCTCAACGTCCTGGTCAGCAGCGCCCGGGCGCCGTTACCGGACAACGGTTTAAGGGCGCGCTCCGCGGCCGCCCGGCTGCGAAACAGCCCGAACACCGCCGAACCGCTCCCCGACATCGCCGCAGCCGTCGCCCCGAGCTCGCGCAACTGCTGCTTGACGACGCCAATCTCGGGGTGCCGCCGCATCACCGGCGGCTCGAGGTCGTTGACCATCTGCGCCGCGCGCGACGGCCACGGCACCGGCAGCAGCTGGAACTCGCGATTCTCGTCGCGCTGACCGGCGGCGCGGTCCTCGTCGTACCACGCGTACGCCTCGGCCGTCGACACGCCGAACGGCGGGCGGACGACGACGACGAAATGCGGCGGCAGATCGACGAGCGGGTAGATCTCCTCGCCGCGGCCGAGCCCGAGCGCCGTGCCGCCAGACAGGAAGAACGGCACGTCGGCGCCGATCGTCGCGCCGATCTCCCGCAGCAGACCGAGCGGCGCCCCGCCCCACAGCCGGCCGAGCGCCATCAGCGCCGCGGCCGCGTCGGCGCTGCCGCCCCCGAGCCCCGCCTCGAGCGGGATCTTCTTGTCGATCCGCACGGCCACGTCGCGAAGCTCGCCGTCCCGGCCGAGCGCGCTCCAGAGCGCCGCGGCCGCCTTCCAGACCAGATTGCCCGCGTCGACCGGCACGCCAGGCGCGCGGCACGTGAGCGTGAACGGACCTGACCGCGCCGCGCAGACCAGTGTGTCGTGCACCTCGATCGTCTGAAACACCGTCCGCAGCTCGTGATAGCCGTCGGGCCTGACGCCGAGCACGCGCAGATCGAGATTGACCTTGGCATGCGCACGAACGGTCAGCTTCACGCGCGTCGCCACGTTCGATCACCGGATGTCATCACGCCTCCAGAAATGCCCTTCGCGCATCGGCTCCACGTCAAGATCAGCGCTCGCCTCCCATCGGCCCGGCGCGCCGCAGCTCGTCGAGCGAGAGCGGAACCGAATGCTCCGGCAGGTCAGGCACGAACGTCCGTGGATCGAGCGTGACGTTGGTCGCGACATCGGACAACGCGAGGTGGATGTCTGCGGTGACGCGCCCGTCCGCCGTGGCACGGATGCCGACGCCGGCAGGACGGGCACCGTCGAAGGTGTCGTAGCGCACGGTGACGGACCCGCGGGACGCGGCGGCCAGCCGCCAGGCGCCCCCTTCCCGTTTCAGATACCCTGTGCTCTCCGGAAACGAGAGCACGACCCAGTCGGCGGCGGTGTCGCGGATCTCGCTGCCGCCGGTCGGCGCGGTGTCGGAGAAGCCGCAGCCGCTGACGATGGTGCGCAGCGCGTCGGGGGTGAGCGGGACGCCGGCCAGTGCTTCGACGATCGCCTCGGGCGGCGCATCGCGGAGTACCCGATCCTCGCGCGTCAGCACCAGCGTCCCACGCCCGTCCTCGGCGACGAGCACGAACACCGGCTTCCCGAACGGCGGAATCCCTTCGAGCCTCGCCCGCGCCGGCGCGGCGAACCCGGCATCGATACGACCGCGCAGCTTCGTCGATCCCGCCTTGCCCGACAGGCTCATCGAGGCGCTGATCGTCTTGATGGCGCGGCAGCCGGCGGTTGCCTCATCGTAGGCGGCGGCGTAGCCGCTGAACGGAGTCCCGGCGCCGGTCGGAAGCGCTGGAGGTTTTGCGCCGCAGGCTCCCGCTGTGGCGGCGGCGACAACGACCAACAGCCAGGCCCCACTTCTCAGGCGTCCGGATGAGCGGGGCCCGTCGATCGCGATCAGAGTGGGCGTCGGCAAGTGGGAATCGGGATTCGGGCTAGCGGCTGGCCTTGCGGGCACTGTCGATCTTCTTCTGGATTTTCGACCGGTCGATCGAGTCGCCGTCGCCGGCGAGCGCTTTCTGCCAGGCCGCCACGGCGTCGGCGCGGCGGTTCTGCTTTTCGCGCAGATCGCCGAGATGCTCCTGCACCACCGAATTGGTCGGCATCTTTCCGGCGGCGGACGACAGCGGCGCGTCGGCCAGATCGAGGCGCCCCTGCTGCACGTAGGCCCACCCGAGGCTATCGAGATACGACGGGTTGTCGGGCTCGACGTCCAGCGCACGCTGAATCAGCGAGACCGCTTCGTCGAGATTGGGTGACGAGCCGCGCTCGGCGAGCATGTAGCCGAGATAGTTGAGCGCCCCGGCGTTGAGCGGGTCGTCGGCGACGAGCGTGCGGAACGTCTTCTCGGCCTCCTCGCGCCGGCCGGCACGATCGAACGCGGCGCCGAGCTGGTAGATCACCGTCGAGTCCTGCGGAAACTTCGCGCGCGCCTTCTCGGCGGTCTCGATGGCGTCTTTGTGGCGGCCGGCCGCGCTGTAGCCCTGGATGAGCAGCACCTGGCGGACGGGGTCATCCGGCGTCAGGGCGACGGCGTCCTTGAACGCGCCGATCGCCTCGTCGTACTTCTTCAGTTGTTGCAGCGCCAGCCCCTCGCTGCCGAGCAGGAGTGCCGCCTGCGACGGCTTGCCGGCGCCGCCGCGCAGGCTGGCGATGGCCGGCTTCAGGAAGTCCACGATCTCCTGGTAGCGGCCGCGCGCCTCGAGCATCTGACTCACCAGATAGGTGAAGCGGGCGTCCTCGGGATGCGCCTGGTGAAGCGCACGCGCGGTGACTTCGGCGCCATCGAGATCGCCGGCATCGCGCTGCGCCTGCGCCAGCATGAACGTCAGCCGGACGTCGCCGGGCGACCGCTTGAGCGCCTCGTCCAGGATCATGCGCGCATCCGCAGCCCGGCCGGTGTTGATCAGCGAGTTGGCGCGGCGCGCCGAGATCTCGGTGTTGCCGGGACTGAGCGACTGCGCGGCGGCCCAGGCTTCGGCCGCCTGCGCAAACTTGCGCTGGCGATCGAGCGTCTCGGCCAGCTGCACCCGGCCGCGGAAGAACTGCGGCTGATCGTCGAGGAGCTGGGTCAGCGTATCGACGGCGGCGTCGCTACTGCCGGCCCCCTCCTGCGCCTCGGCCAGCAGCAGCCATCCTTCCGCGTACTGCGGCTGCTCCAGCACGAGCCGCCGCAGGAGCGGCACCGCGTCGGCATTGCGATCGGCGTCGAGGTAGAGCCGTGCCAGCTCGAGATCGATGTTGAGATCGCCGCTGCCGTCGCCCCGCGCGATTTCGAGCGCCGCGATTGCCCGCTTCGGATACTGCGACACGTCATCGCCCGGGCGGGCGGGCTGGCGCTGTTCGGCCAGCGCGGCGAGCACGGTGCCGAGCACCTTGTTCGCCTCCTGGTTCTTCGGCGAGACGCCGATCGCCGCTTCGGCGGCTTCGACCGCTTCGCGCAGCTTCTCCTGGCGGGCGTAGAGCCCGGCGAGCTCGGCGCGTGGTTCGGCGCTGGTGGGCGCCATGGCAATCGCCGTCTTGAGCGCCTCGACGGCCTGGTCGACCTTGCCATCCCCTTCGAGGTGCCTCCCCAGAAGGAAGTAGTACTGGGCGTCCTGGGGACCGGCGCCGGCCGGCGCCTGAATCATGACGGCGGCCGTGAGCGCAAATGCTAGCAGCGTCGGCATATCGGCTGACGACTATAATAGTCCCTACGTATGGCCGTGGATCCTGAGCTGCTCGAGATTCTGGCGTGCCCCAACTGCAAGACGAAGGTGGAGCTGGTCAAGGACGGCACCGCACTGAAGTGTCCGCAGTGCCGGCGTGTCTATCCGATCAAGGACGACATTCCAGTGATGCTGATCGACGAAGCGACGATCGAGCCCTGAACGTCCTGCTCGTCCGTCTGCGGTTGATTGGCGACGTCATGTTCACCACGCCGCTGCTGCGCGGCCTGAGGCGGGCGTATCCCGATGCGCGGATCACCTACTTGGTCGAAGCCGACGCCGCTCCGGTCGTGCGCAACAACCCGCACCTCGACGCGGTGATCGTGGCGCCGCGCGCGCGCGGGCTGAAGCGGATCGCGACCGACCTGGGGCTGGCCCGACGGCTGCGACAGGCACGCTTCGATCTCGCGCTCGATCTGCACGGCGGTCCGCGCGCGGCGTGGCTCACCTGGGCGAGCGGCGCGCGCGAGCGGATCGGCTACGACATTCCAGGACGGCGGTGGATGTATACGCGGATGGCCCATCGCGCGCCCGATCTGCGGCCCCGGCACTCAGTCGCCAATCAGTGGGATCTGCTGGAGGCGATTCCCGGCTGGCCGGGCGGACAAGCCGACCCCGAGCGCGAGGCGACGGAGATGCTGCTCGACGCCGGCGCCGACGCACGGATGGCCGAACGACTCGCCCAGTGCGGCGTCGCGCCGGGTGATGATCTGGTGGTGATCCACGTGAGCGCCGGCAACCGGTTCCGCCGCTGGCCGGAGTCGTTCTTCGCCGAAACCGCAGCGGCGCTCGCCTCGCCCGGCGGACGGCGCGTCGTGCTCAGTTCGGGGCCGTCGGACCGGGACGCCACGGCGCGCATCGCCGCCACCGCCCGGGAGCGGCTGACCGCGGGGAACGGACGGATCGTGGATCTGGGAGAATTCGACCTGCAGGAGCTGAGAGCGCTGATCGGACGCAGCCGTCTGTTCATCGGAGGAGACACGGGGCCGTTGCACATGGCCGCCGCCACCGTCACGCCGGTCGTCGGCATTTACGGACCGACGCTGGCGGCGCAATCGGCGCCCTGGCGTCCGCGCGCCATCCCGACGGTGTCGATCGAGCTCGACGACCTTCCATGCCGCCCATGCGATCAGCGCACCTGCACGCCGGGAGACTTCCGCTGCCTGACCACGCTGTCCCCCGCCCTGGTCATCGAAGCGGCCGAGCGCACGCTGGGAACGGCGGCCGTTCCGCCATCGGTGCGAGCGTCGACGGACGGCCGCGCGGGAGATCCGGCATGAGACTTCAGGCCGGCCCGGGGTCGAACGGATTGGCCGACACGGGGCCCGTGCTGCCGGCGGCGCCGCTGGAGCGGGCCGCGTGCCTGACGATGCTCGCCTTTGCGGCGGCGCTGCAGGTGTCGATCGCCGCGGCCGACATCCTGCTGACGATCACGACGCTGCTGTGGATCGCCCTGCTCGTGCGCAATCACGAGCGGGCCGAGTTCCCGAACCTCTTCTGGCCGCTCGCCGCCTACGCCGTGGCGACGCTGGCCGCGGCGGTCTTCTCGGTCGATCCGCGCGTCAGCCTGGTCGACTCGAAGCAGCTCGTGCTGCTGATCATCGTGCCGCTGACCTATCGCCTGTTCCGCGGCCGGCGGGCGCTGCTGGCGACCGATGTCGTGATCACGGTCGGCGCAATGAGCGCCGCGTACGGCATCATCCAGTACCTCATCCTCAACTACGACAATCTCGGCCGGCGACCGCAGGGCACGCTCGGCCTCTACATGACCTACTCGGGCCTGCTGATGCTGGTCACCTGCGCGGCGGTCTCACGGGTCATCTTCGCGCATCGGCGCCGTGCCTGGGCGGCGCTGGTCCTGCCGGCGCTGCTGCTGGCGCTGGCCTTCACCTTCACGCGCAGCGCCTGGGTCGGCGCCTGTGTCGGTCTGGGCATCCTGTTTCTGCTGCGCGACTTCCGCCTGCTGGCGCTCCTGCCGCTCGTGTTCGCCGCCTTCGTGTTCACGGCGCCGGCCAACCTGACGGCACGGCTCTATTCGACGATCAATCTCAAAGATCCGTCGAACGCCGATCGGCTGGCGATGCTGAAGTCGGGCTGGCACATCATCAAGGACGATCCGCTGACCGGCGTCGGGCCCGACATGGTCCAGGAGGTCTACCCGCACTACCGGGTACCCGGCGCGGTCAACCAGATGACCCCGCATCTGCACAACGTGCCGCTGCAGATCGCGGCCGAGCGCGGCCTGCCGGCGCTCCTGGTCTGGCTGTGGTTCATTGCGACGCTGGTTCGCGACTTCTGGAGACGGCGTCAAGCCGACCAGCCGTCGCTCTCGAACGCGGGGCTGTCGGTGATCGGAGCGATGCTCGCCGCCGGGCTGTTCGAATACAATTTCGGCGACTCCGAGTTCCTGATGCTGTTCCTGGTGCTGGTGACGCTGCCTTATGCCTACCGGCCCGACTGACCTGCGCGCGCTGCTCGACGCCGCGCGCGATCGCACGGTGCTGATCCTCGGTGATCTGATGCTCGATCATTTCGTGATCGGCCGCGTCGATCGGATTTCTCCGGAAGCGCCGGTGCCGGTGGTGCAGTTCGATCACGAGAGCTTCCGGCTGGGCGGCGCGGCCAACGTCGCGCACAACGTCGCGGCGCTCGGCGGACGGGCCGAGATCGCCGGGCTGGTCGGCAACGACGCCGAGGGCGCGCGCCTGGTGGCGGAACTGCGCGAGGCCGGAATCGGCACCGGCGGCGTGCTGGCCGACGCGAACCGTTGCACCACGCGCAAGCTGCGGGTCGTCACCACGCGCAACCAGCAGGTCGCGCGTGTCGACTACGAGTGCGACGCACCGGTCGGCGCCGCGCTCGAAGCCGAGCTCGTCAAGAAAGTGCGCGAGGCGTTGGCGCGCGCCGACGTCGTCCTGATCTCCGACTATCAGAAAGGTGCGGTCACGGCCGGCACCGCCCAGGCGGCGATCGCGGGCGCCCGGGCGCGCGGCGTGCCGTCGCTCGTCGATCCGAAGGTGCCGCACATCGACTACTACGCCGGCGCCTCGCTGATCACCCCGAACCATCATGAAGCGGGAGCGGTGACACTGCAGCGCATCCGCACCGCCGAGGAAGCGCGGCGCGCGGCGCAGGCCTTCCGCGTCCGCGCGCAATGCGAGTCGGTCCTCATCACGCGCGGCGAGCACGGGATGTGGCTGCTCGGGCCAGGCGGCGAGTTCGATCTGCCCGCCGAGGCGCGCGAAGTCTCGGACGTGACCGGCGCGGGAGATACGGTCATCGCCGCGATGGGGCTGGGACTCGCGGCGCAGGGCACGGCGGTCGCGGCCGCGCGCCTCGCCAACCGCGCCGCGGGACTCGCGGTCGCGCGCTTCGGGCCCGTGGCGATCTCCTACGACGAACTGGCGACGGCGCTCGGCTAGGCGCGCTGGCGATCGATTCCACGACACCGCAACACCCACCACACTGATGATCGCCTCCGGGCGGCGACCGGATGCACTGACCCGACGTGCCGTCGGCGACGAACCGCGTGTTCGATAGCCGCGCTCGTCGAGGGCGTGATCACGCCGCGAACGCACACCCGGATACGTATTACACTCTCCCTTTTGTAGGGGATGAAACGGACGCATCATGGGTAGTAGAAACATACTAGTCGCGAGCGGCGCCGTCCTCGTCGTCAACAGCATCTATCTCGCGCTGTTTGCGACGCCATCCCTTTTCTACTACGGCAATGTCGCGATGCACGTGGTGCTCGGCGCCGCGACCGCCGTCCTCGCGGTGATCTGGCTGCGGCGACGCGAACGGCCGACCCCCGCCTCGTGGTGGGCCGCCGCCCTGCCGCTCGCCGCCGGTACGGTGCTCGGCATCGCGCTCGTCGCCACCGGCAACACGAGGCGGTTCCATCCGCTGCTGGTCGCGCACATCGCCTGCATGACCCCCGGAACCGTTATCGCGATCGGGCTGGCCGTGGCGTCGCTCCTCGCGCGCCGTCCATCGCTGCGGTTGACGCCGGCGAGGATCTTTTCCGGACTGGCCGTCGTCGCGCTCGCCGGATGGGGGGCGGCTGTCGTCGTCCGCCAGGCCGCGGCAGAGCGCGCCCCCGTGCGCATCGTCAACCCGGCCACGACACCGGTCAGCATGGATGGCGAGGGGGCCGGCCCCGCGAGCCCGTTCTTCCCGTCGTCGGCGAACACCAACGTCGGGCACACGATCCCGTCGACGTTCTTCATGACCAGCGACACCTGCGGCTCGTGCCACCGCGACATCTACGACCAGTGGAAGTCGTCGATGCACCACTTCTCGTCGTTCAACAATCAGTGGTATCGCAAGTCGATCGAGTACATGCAGGACGTCAACGGCGTGCGCTCGTCGAAGTGGTGCGCCGGCTGTCACGATCACGCGGTGTTCTTCAACGGCCGCTTCGACCGGCCGATCAAGGACCAGATCGACACGCCCGAGGCGCAGGCCGGGCTCGCCTGCACGTCGTGCCATTCGATCTCGAGCGTGCACAGCACGATGGGCCAGGGCGACTTCACCATCGAGTACCCGCCGCTGCACGATCTGGCGGCGAGCAGCAATCCGATCCTGAAAAAGGCGCACGATACGCTGCTCTACCTCGATCCCGAGCCGCACCGCCGCACCTTCCTGCAATCGTTCCATACGGCCCAGACGCCGGAGTTCTGCTCGGCCTGCCACAAAGTCCACCTCGACGTGCCGGTGAACAACTACCGCTGGTCCCGCGGCTTCAACGATTACGACAACTGGCAGGCGTCCGGCGTCTCCGGGCAAGGGGCGCGATCGTTCTACTATCCGCCGAAGCCGCAGATGTGCGCCGACTGCCACATGCCGCTCGTGGCGTCCGCCGATCCGGCAGCGAAGGGCGGGATGATCCACTCCCATCGCTTCCCCGCCGCCAACACCGCCATCCCCTTCGTGAACGGCGACAAGACACAGCTCGGGACGACGCAGGCCTTCCTGCAGACGGCGGTGTCGGTCGACATCTTCGGGCTGGTCCGCGGCGCCGAGGCGCGGCCGGTCGCTCAGACGCCGGCGAGCCAGGAGCCGAGCGAGGCCAGCACCTTCGCCGTCGGCGAGGAGTCGATGAACTTCGGCGCGCGGCAGGGCTTCATCGCGACGCCGTCCGAAGTCGTCGGGCCGCTCGACAAGATCGATGCGACGGTCACGCCCGGCGAGTCGGTGCGCCTCGAAGTTGTCGTCCGCACTCGCAAGGTCGGCCACTTCTTCCCCGGCGGCACGGTCGACGCCTTCGACGTCTGGGTCGAGTTCGAGGCGCTCGACGAACAGGGGCGGACGGTCTTTCACAGCGGCGCCATCGAGGACGGCGGCCGCGGTCCCGTCGAATCGGGCGCGCATTTCTACCGCAGCCTGCTGATCGACGCCCACGGGAACCAGATCAACAAGCGCAACGCGTGGGCGGCCCGCTCGGTCGCCTACGTCCGCTTGATCCCGCCGGGCGCAGCCGACACCATCCACTACCGCCTGACCATCCCGCCCGACGCCAAGGGACGGATCACGCTGCGCGCCAAAGTGAACTACCGCAAGTTCGCCTGGTGGAACACGCAGTGGGCGTTCGCCGGCGTGCGCGCGCCCGGCACCCCGAAAGATGCGGTCGGTGTCGGCTACGACGACGGCGTGTGGCAGTTCACGGGTGACACCTCGCACGTCTCGGGTCCGATGAAGGCCATCCCCGACATCCCGACCACGATCCTGTCGCAGGCGCAGGCGACGCTGCGCGTCGCACCGCCGGCCGCCGGCGCGAAGACGCAGGTGCTCGATCCGTCCGTGCGCGAGCGCTGGAACGACTACGGCATCGGCCTGCTGCTGCAAGGCGACTTGAAGGGTGCCGAAGCGGCGTTCCTGAAGGTGACGCAGATGGAGCCGGGCTACCCCGACGGTTGGGTCAACGTCGCGCGCGCGCAGATCCAGGAAGGCAACATGACCGCCGCTGAAGGCATGCTGCAGCAGGCGCTGACGCGTGATCCGAAGCTGGCCAAAACCCATTTCTTCCTCGGCACGGTGCTCAAGACGTCCGGCCGCTACGACGAGGCGCTCGCCCATCTGCGCGAGGCCTCGGCGCAGTACCCGCGCGATCGGGTCGTGCTCAACCAGATCGGCCGCGTCCTGTTCCTGCAGCGGCAATTCGCGCCGGCGGTACAAGCCTTCCAACAGGTGCTCAGCGTCGATCCGGAAGACCTGCAGGCGCACTACAACCTGATGCTCTGTTATCGAGGGCTCGGCAACAACGAACAGGCCGGGCGCGAAGAACAACTCTACGAACGGTTCAAGGCTGACGAGTCCTCGCAGGCGATCACCGGGCCATACCGTCAGCTTCATCCCGACGACAACAACGAGCGCCAATCGATCCATGAACACAAGGACACGAAGGGCACGAACGGGACGAAGGGCACGAAGGAACTTGCTGGGGGGGCGCGATGACGGTGAGGTCGACGTGCCTCATCGCGCTGCTCGCGACGACGGCGGGTCTGGTGGGGGCACAGGCGCCGCTGCCGACGTTCACCGACGTCACCGCGGCGGCGGGCGTGAAGTTCCGGCACGAGAACGGCGCGTTCGGAAAGAAATACCTGCCGGAGACGATGGGGTCCGGAGTCGCCGTGTTCGACGCTGACGGCGACGGCTGGCCCGATCTCTTCTTCGTGAATTCGACGACGTGGCCGGGACAGCCGGCGAAGGCTGCCGCGTCTGCCCTCTATCACAACAACCACGACGGCACGTTCGCCGACGTCACCGCCGCCGCCGGGCTCAAGACGTCGTTCTACGGACTCGGCGCCGCCGCCGCCGACTTCGACAACGACGGCAGAACGGATCTCTACGTCACCGGTCTCGGCGGCAATCATCTCTACCACAACCTCGGCGGCGGTAAGTTCGCCGACGTCACTGCGCAGGCCGGCGTCGGCAGCAGCGGCTTCTCGACGAGCGCCGCGTGGTTCGACTACGATCGCGACGGCCGCCTCGATCTCTTCGTCGCGCACTACGTCGACTGGACCATCGCCAAAGATCTCTTCTGCACGCTCGACGGCAAGGCGAAGTCGTACTGCACGCCGGAATCGTACAAGGGACAGAGCGCGCAGCTCTTTCACAACCTCGGCGACGGCAGATTCGAGGACGTGACGGCGAAGGCCGGCATCGGCGACGCGACGGCGAAAGGGCTCGGCGTCGCACTCCTCGATTTCAACGGCGACGGCTGGGTCGACGTCTTCGTCGCCAATGACACGCAGCCGAACCACCTCTACGAGAACAAACACGACGGAACGTTCAAGGACGTCGCCGTCTCCGCCGGCGTCGCCTTCAACGAGGCTGGCGTCGCGCGGGCCGGCATGGGCGTCGACGCCGCCGATTTCGACGGCTCCGGCCGCCAGAGCCTGCTGATCGGCAACTTCTCGAACGAGATGATGGCCCTCTACCGGAACGAGGGCAACGGCCTGTTCATCGACGAGGCGCCGACCTCGACGATCGGCAGGGCGTCACTGCTGACGCTGACCTTCGGCTGTTTCTTCTTCGACTACGACAACGACGGCCGCCTCGACATCTTCGCCGCCAACGGCCATGTCGCCGACGACATCAACAGCGTCCAGCCGCGCGTCACGTATGCGCAGGCGCCGCATCTCTTCAGAGGCACCGGCCCGAAGCAGTTCGAGGAGGTGACCGCCAGGTCGGGCGCGGCGCTGGCCGAGAAGCACGTCGCACGCGGGGCCGCCTATGCCGATCTCGACGGCGACGGGGATCTCGATCTCGTCGTCACCGTGAACCACGGCGCGGCGCACGTGTATCGCAACGACGGCGGCGACAACAATCGTGCGCTGCGCGTCAAGCTCGTCGGCGCGGGCCGGAGCAACCGCGACGCGATCGGCGCGTTCGCGCGCGTGACGAGCGCCAACGGCACGTCGCCGTGGCTGATGGTGCGTACTGGCTCGAGCTACCTGTCGCAGAGCGAACTGCCGCTGACTTTCGGACTCGGCGCCGCCGCGAGGGCGACGAAGATCGACATCAAGTGGCCGGACGGCACCGCGCAGACGATCGAGGGCGCCGACGCCGGCCAGACCATCACGATCGAACAGGGAAAGGGCATCTCGCAGCGGGTGCCGTTCGTCAGAAAATGAGCCGCATCACCCTTCACGCGCTCGCGGTCACGCTGCTGATCGCCGTCGGCCGCGCGCAGCAGCCGGCGGTCGCGGTGCGGGACAACGCCTATCGCGCCAACAATACCGGTGTCGCCTATCTCGAGCAGTACAACTTCGCCGCCGCGACCGCGGCGTTCCGGCGCGCGCGCGCCATCGATCCCGCGCTGGCCATCGCCCGCCTTAACCTCGGCATTGCGATGTTCTACGGCGGGGACGCGAAGGCGGCGCGCACCGAGCTGGAGGCCGCGCGCGCCGCGTTGCCGGGGCGTCCGGAGCCCGACTACCTGCTGGGCCTGCTCGCCCGCGCCGACGACCGGGTCGAGGATGCGGTCGCGGCGTTCGGGCGAGTCCGCCAGATGGATCCCGCCGATGCCGGCGCCGCGACGAATCTCGGGCAGCTGTACCTGGAGCAGCGTGAGTACACGAAGGCGGCCGACCTGCTTCGCGCCGCGCTGGCGGCGGAGCCGTACAACGCAACCGCAGCCTATGGTCTGGCGACCGCGCTGACACGCGCCGGCGATCCAGGCGCGCCCGCGGCGATGGATCGCTTCCAGGCACTCCGTAACACCGGCTACGCCGTCACGTATTCGCAGGCGTATCTCGAACAAGGCCGCTACGGTGAGGCGATCGCGTCGACGGGGGCAGAGGCGGATCTCGTCGATCCCGCGACGCCGGCGGTCGGATTCACCGACGTCACTGCGACGCGGCTGCCAGGGACCCGCACCAGCGGCGCTCCACCGTTGCCGTCGAATGCCGGCGCCATCGCGCTCGCCGATCTCGACGGCGACGGCAGCCTCGATCTGGTCGACGGCGGCGGCACCTCGCTCCGCGTCTTCCGAAATGTCCGCGGCCGTTTCGTCGATACGACTGCCGCCTGGTTCGGGGCGGCGCCGCTGCCGCCGGCGACAGCCGTGGTCGTCGGCGACTACGACAACGACGGACGGGCCGATCTCCTGGTGGTGCGGACGGACGGCGTCACGCTCTACCACCAGACGGAGCGGGCGGGCTTCGAGAACGCCACCGCACGCGCCGGATTGAGCGCGATCGAGCGACGGGCCGCCGGGCGGACGGCCGCCTTCGTCGACGCCGATCACGATGGCGATCTCGATCTGGCGATCGCGTTCGGCGGCGATCGCGCCGGCGCTGGGGGCCCGGCCGCCAATGTCCTGCTGCGCAACAACGGCGACGGCACATTCACCGACATCACGGCGCAGGCCGGCGTCGCCGCTTCGCGTGCGATCGCCGCCATCGTCCCTACCGACTTCGACAACCGCCGCGACATCGACCTGTTGATGGCGGGGGCGGGAGCGCCGCTGCTCTTCCGCAACATGCGCGACGGCACGTTCAAGGACGTGGCCGCAGACGCGGGCCTGCGCGTCACCACCGACGTCGACGCCATTGCCGCCGGTGACATCAACAAGGACGGCTACCCCGACTTCTTCTTCGGCAACGCGACCGGCCCGGGCACGCTGGCGCTCAGCGACGGCCGTGGCGGATTCACGACGGCCGCGCTGCCGGCGGCGTCGCGCGCGCGCGCGGCGCAGTTGCTCGACTACGATGCCGACGGCCTACTCGACCTGCTGATCGTCACCAGCGGGGGTCCGAAAATGCTGCGCAACATCGGCAGCGGCTGGAGCGACGTCACCTCGCGCGCCTTCCCGGGATCGCTGGCGGCCTACGCTCCAGGAGACCTCAGCGCGATGGCGCTCGCGACCGGCGACCTCGACGGCGACGGGTCGACCGACATCGTGTTCCGCGGGCGCGACGGCGTCCGCGTCTGGCGCAATACGCGTGCAGGCGCGGCCCACATCGTCCACGTGCAGCTGGCGCCGCGAGCCAGCAACCGATCCGGCATCGGCGCCAAGATCGACATGCGGGCCGGCAGCCTGCGCCAGCGCCTCGAAACCTATGCCGCCGCGCCCGCGCCCGCGCCCGCGGACGTGAACTTTGGCCTTGGCGCGCGCGCCGGCGCCGACGTCATCCGCGTCCTCTGGCCGTCGGGCATCCTGCAGTCGGAAACACCGGCCCAGCCCGGTGGCACGATCGCCGGCTCACTCAAGGTCGAAGAGCTCGATCGGAAGCCTTCGTCGTGCCCGTTCCTCTACACCTGGGACGGCACCCGATTCGCGTTCATCACCGACTTCCTGGGCGGCGGCGAGATGGGATATCTCGAGGATCCGCCAGGCGAACGCAACACACCCGATCCGGTCGAATACGTGCGGGTCACCGGCGACCAGCTCAAGCCGCGCGACGGCCGCTACGACATCCGCGTCACCAACGAGCTCGAGGAATCGATGTTCCTCGACCGCGTGCGTCTGATTGCCGTCGCCCACCCGCTCGACGTCGAAATATGGCCGAACGCCGGCTTGCGCACGACGCCGGAACCGTTCCGGCTGATCACCACGCGCGGCGCGCGCCCGCCGCTCGCCGCGGTCGACGACCAGGGACGCGACGTGCTCGAGGCGGTCTCGCGTCTCGACCGAAGGTTCGTCGACGGGTTCGCGTCCGATCGCGTGCGCGGCTACGCAAAGATGCATTCACTGACCCTGACGCTGCCGCCCGCCGGCCCTGGCGGCCACCGGATGCTGCTCCTCACCGGCTGGACCGACTACGCCTTCTCGGTGGACAACTACGCCGCGAGCCAGAGCGGCCTGCGGATGACGCTGCCCTCGCTGCAGGTCGAGGACGGCGTCGGCGGCTGGCGCACGGTCATCGACGACATCGGCTTTCCCGCCGGACGGCCGCAGACGGTGACGGTCGATCTCACCGGCAAGGTGCCGGCGTCGGCGGCGCGCGTGCGGATCGTGACGTCGATGAAGATCTACTGGGATCGCGTGCTCGTCGACACATCTGACGGCCGAGCCGAGACGCGCGAAACGACGCTCGACCCGCTGACCGCCTCGCTGCACTGGCGCGGATTCTCCAGGGAAGGCTCACCCGACGGGCGCGAGCCGTTCGGCTACGACTACGACACCGTGTCGAACGACTCGCCGTGGAAGCTCTTCCCCGGCCGCTACACGCGCGAGGGTGACGTGCGGGAGCTGCTGCTCGCGTCCGACGATCGCTTCGTCATCGCGCGCAGCGGCGACGAGATCGCGCTGAGTTTCGACGCGGCGGCGCTGCCGGCCCTTCCAGCCGGCTGGACGCGGACCTTCCTCTTCTTTGGCGACGGCTTCAGCAAGGAGATGGATCTGCACTCGGCCAGCCCGGACACGCTCGGTCCGGTGCCGTTCCACGGCATGCCGCACTATCCGTTCGCGCCATCCGAGCGTCCGCCGCTGACCGCAGCGCAAATCGCGGACGTCGAGCGCTATCACACACGCATCGTCGCGCGCCCGCTGCCGCCGATCGAGCTCACGCCTCGCCCTCCGGCACGACGCTGACGGCGACCGACAGCTCGTGCTCGCCGCCGCCGAGGACGACGCCGCGCAGCGGGCTGACGTCGCCGTAGTCGCGGCCCCACGCCACGGTGATGTGCCGTTCGTCGGGAAGGACGTCGTTGGTGGGATCGAGATCGACCCAGCCGTGCGACGGACACCACACCGAGAGCCACGCGTGCGAGGCATCGGCACCGAGCAGCCGCGGGCTGCCCGGCGGCGGATCGGTCAACAGGTAGCCGCTGACGTAGCGCGCCGGCAAGCCGAGCGACCGCAGGCAGCCGATCAGCACGTGCGCGAAGTCCTGGCAGACGCCGCGACGATCGATCAGGACGCGCGACAGCGGCGTGGTGACGGTCGTCGTGCCGGGATCGAAGGTGAAGTCGTGGTGGACGCGGTGCATCAGCGCGATCGCCGCTGCCAGCAGCGGCCGGCGCGGCGCGAAATCGGCGCGCGCGTAGCCGGCGAACGCCGCGTCGATCTCGACGAACGGCGACGGATAGCGGTACTCGTCGGCGTCGCCAAGCGCGCGACCGACGCGCCAGGCCCCGGCATCGCGCACGGTTTCCCAGGCCGGGCCCCCGTCCGGCGCAATTGGACGCGGACGGGCGTTTGCGGCGACGCGGCTCTCGGCGTGGACGAGCAGCTCGGTGTACGGCTTGACGATCGAGAGCTGTGTCACCACGTTGCCGAAGTAGTCGAGGCGCTCGCCGCGGTCGTCGGGTTCCGGCGTCACGTCCAGGCGCCACGCGTGGAGGATCTGCTGCGGCAGCCGGCGCGGTGTGAGACAGCCGACGTGCTGCGAGACCGTCACCGGGGCGCTGTGGCGATAGCGCGTCTCGTGCTGGATGCGGTAGATCGCGCTCATCGTCCCGTGGTCACATGCGGCAATTCGTAGGCGTGGCTGAAATATCGGGCGGTGAGTGAGTCGGAGACGCGCTGCGCCACGTCCTGGCAGCCGGCGAGCAGCGACGCAACCGCCGGTGAGCCGGCGCGCCGATCCGGCAGACCGACCGCCTCCTGGCAGACGCGATCGAGGCGGCGGAGATCCGGCAGGATGTCGAGCGCCGCCGCGTCAGGGAACTGCGGCACGTGCGAGGCGATCTTGCCGACCTGGAACGACAGCGAGCGCGGGCTCAGGCGATCGAACAGGAGGAGCTCGACGACCGCGGACCATTCCGGCTGGCGGGCGTAGCGGGCCCGGAACGTCCCGAGGCTGCCCGACGCGTCGAGCAGCCATGCGAGGACGATCGGATCCTCGGCTTCGTCCGGCGTGAGCGTGGCGAAGGTCGTCGCCATCGCCAGCAGCCGTTCGAGATGACGGCCGATACTCAGAAAGCGCCAGCCGTGGTCGCGCGACATGTGCGCCACCTCGAGGCCGGCGACCGCGACGAGCGACACGATGGCGCGTTCGAGCAGCGCGAGCGTCTCGAGGCAGTCGGGCCGGCGCGCCGGCCGCACCGCGACGAGGGCGAAGAGCTGATTGAGCAGACGCCAGTTGTCCGACGAGAGCCGATCGCGGATGGCCCCGGCGACGCGGACCGTCTGGCGGACGTCGAAGGCCAGACTGCGGCGTGATTCCGCGTCGAACAGATCGTCGACGAGCCGATCCATCAGGTCCGGCGCCGGCAGGTCGCTCTCGAAGTCCGGATCGGGATCGGCATCGTCCCCCTCGATCGATTCGGCCCGTTCGAGCAGGCCGTTCGTCCGGCACACCCGAAGCAGGAACGGCCGCGGCACCTCGGGCGTGGACGGATCGCTGAGGCCCGCCAGGGCGGTGCGCAGGAGACGGGCGGCGGTTTCGGCTCGCTCGACATACCGTCCCAGCCAGAACAGGTGTTCGGCGGCGCGACTCGAGACTGCCCCGGCGGCGCCGCCGGTCGCCCTGCCGGCCTGCGGCACGAGCGACGGCTCCGGCGGGCGCGAACCGATCGAGGGTTCGCACAGGACCCAGGTATCCTTGCTCCCCCCCGCGCCGCTCGTCACCATCGCCTGGCCGGGTCCGCCGGTGCGCGTCAGGCCGCCTGTCATCACCCGATAGCCGCCGTCCCCGTCGGCGACGGCGAACACGCGTAGAAGCATCGGATGACTGGCGAGGCGGCCGTCGTGCCACACCGGCGCATACGACGACCGCACGGGCGCTTCCGCCACCGCGGCGCCTCCGCCGGCTCGATCGCCGGCCCACCGGACGGGCCGCACCGAGAGGGCGAGTGGTTCGCCGATGAACGCCGGCGCCACATCGGGCAGCAGGCCGCGCAACGCCGGCGACTCCAGCACGCTCGCGCCGAACGCGTTGGCGACCAGCACACGCCCGGCGCGCCAGGCCTGAACCAGACCCGGCACGCCGAGCGCCGAATCGGCGCGCAGATCGAGCGGATCGCAGAAGTCGTCGGCGAGATGTCGGACGACCGCGTGGACCTGACGCAGGCCTTCGATCGTCTTGAGAAACACGCGATCGTGCCGCACGGTGAGGTCGGCGCCTTCGACGAGCGCGAAGCCGAAGTAGCGGGCCAGATAGGCGTGCTCGAAATAGCGGCCGCTGTACGGTCCTGGCGTCAGCAGCACGATGCGCGGCGGCCCCTCGTCGCACGGCGCCGTCCGGACCAGCGTCTGGTTCAGCGCCGCGAAGTAGGGCGCCACGGCGTCCACGTGCAGCTCGCGGAACGCCTCTGGGAACATCCGGATGAGCGTCGCGCGGTTCTCGAGCGCGAAGCCGGCACCGGCCGGTGTTTGCGTGCGGACGTTGACGATCTGCCACGAGCCGTCGAGGCTGCGCGCCAGATCGACGGCGACCTGCTGAAGGAAGATGCCGGCCGCCGGAACGGTACCCTGGCAGGCACGGAGGAATCCGGGATGGCTGAACACCAGCGCCGGCGGCACCAGGCCGTCGCGCAGGAGCGTCCGCGGCCCGTAGAGATCGGCGGTCATGCGGTTGAGCAGGCGCGCCAGCTGCGCGACGCCGTCGGCGAGCGGCGCCCATTCCGCCGCCGTGACGATGAGCGGGAGCACGTCGAGCTGCCAGGGGCGCAGACGCCCGTCCGTCGCCGCGTAGACCGCGTGCGTGATGCTGCTCTCCTGGATCTGCTTGGCGACGCGTGACTGCGCGGTCGCCAGCGTGGCAGCGCTCATGTCGGGCACGTGCCGACCGAACGAGGCCCACGGCCCGCGCACGCGTCCGCGTGCGTCGAGGAGCTCGTCGTAGTGGCCGTCGGGCGTACGGTACCCGTCGAGCAGCGGCGCGAAGCCGGGCGGCGGCGCCGCGCTGGCGGCGCTTGGGACGCTCACGTGCGCAGATCCAGGGTAAAGGGGAACTCGCGGGAGGGCGCCGCCGGCGCCGCGTCGATCCGTCCGGGCGTGTGACCGAGCCGCTCGAAGCGGGCGAGGCGGCGGCTCTCGGCCTCGTAGCTGTTCACCGGAAAGCGATCATAACTGCGGCCACCCGGATGCGCCACGTGATAGCGGCAGCCGCCGAGCGAACGACGCATCCAGGTGTCGACGAGATCGAACGTCAGCGGCGCGTGGACACCGATCGACGGGTGCAACGCCGATGGCGGATGCCAGGCGCGGTAACGCACGCCGGCGACGAACTCGCCGTTGCGCCCGGTCGGCTGCAGCGGCACTGCCCGCCTGTTGCAGGTCAGGACGAAGCGTCCGTCGGTCAAGCCCGTGAGATGCACCTGCATGCGCTCGAGCGACGAGTCCACGAATCGCACCGTGGCGCCGGCTGCCCCCTCTTCGCCGAGCGCCGGCCACGGCTCGAGCGCCTGTCGAAGTTGCAGCGTCAAGCCACGGACCGCGATATCGCCGGCGTGCGGGAACCGGAACTCGTGATGCGGCAGGAACCAGCGCGCATCGATCGCATGGCCGCTGCGCCGCAGCTCGTCGACCACCTCCTCGAAATCCTGCCACACGAAGTACGGCAGCATGAAGCGATCGTGGAGGTCGGTGCCCCAGCGCGTCAGGCGCGCTTCATACGGCTGGCGCCAGAAGCGCGCGACCAGCGCCCGCAGCAGCAGTTGCTGGGCCAGACTCATGCGCGGATGCGGCGGCATCTCGAAGGCGCGCAGCTCGAGCAGGCCGCGCCGGCCGGCCGACGCCTCCGGCGGATACAGCTTGTCGATGCAGAATTCGGCGCGATGCGTGTTGCCGGTGACGTCGACGAGCAGGTGGCGGAGCGCCCGGTCGATCGTCCACGGCGGCGCCGGCTGTCCCGGTACCGGCAGCCGGCCGAACGCCAGCTCCAGCTCGTAGACGCTGTCGTGCCGCGCCTCGTCGACGCGCGGCGCCTGGCTGGTCGGGCCGACGAACAGGCCGGAGAACAGGAACGACAGCGACGGATGGTTGTGCCAGTAGCTCGCCAGGCTGCGCAGCAGGTCGGGCCGGCGCAGGAACGGACTGTCGTTCGCCGTCGCGCCGCCGAGCACGAAGTGATTGCCGCCGCCGGTGCCGGTGTGGCGGCCGTCGAGCATGAACTTCTCGCTCGCCAGACGCGCGCCGACGGCCTCGCCATAGAGGCGCTCGGTGATCGTCACGAGGTCCGGCCAGTTGTCGCTCGGCTGGACGTTGACCTCGATCACGCCAGGGTCCGGTGCCACCTGGAACACCCGCAGGCGATCGTCGTCGGGCGGACGGTAGCCTTCGACGACCACGCGGACGCCGAGCGCCGCCGCCGTCTCCTCGACACAGCTGACGAGATCGAGATAGGCCTCGAGGATCGGCATCGGCGGCATGAAGACGTGCAGCGTGCCGTTGCGCGACTCGGCGCAGACGGCGGTCCTGATGCTGTCGCGCGCGGACTCGCCGCGCGTCGGCTGGCGCGGAGGGCCGCCATCGCCCGGCGACGGAGGCGGATCCGGTACCGCGACACCCGCGTCAGGGAGCGGCGGATGCGGCGCCATCGGATCGCGTTCGATGTCCGGCGTGACGTCTTCCGGCGCCGCCCACGGCAGCGAGTCGAGTGGCAGGCGATAGCCCATCGGCGAATCGCCCGGCAGCAGATACATCTTTTCATCGCGCAGGAACCACGGACCGGTGCGCCAGCCAGCCGCCGGCGCCGGCCCGGTCGTGAGCGGCAGGGCGTAGCCGACCGGCGCCGCGAGTCCGCGATCGAAGACGCGGCGCAGCCGCGCGCGCTCGAGCTCGTCGTCGACCCTGGCGTCGAGCGGATCGACGTTGACAGGCAGCCTCCCCTCGCGCCACAGGTAGTACCAGACGTCTTCGTAGCCGGCACGCACGAAGTGATCGCTGAGCCCGAGGCGCCGGGCGAGCGCGCGCAGGAATCGCTCGGCATCATCGGCGCCCACGCCGTCGGGATGGGACTCGTCGGCGAACAGCGCTGGATTGCGCCAGACCGGCTGGCCGTCGACACGCCAGTAGCAGCCAAGCGCCCAGCGCGGCAACTGCTCGCCGGGGTACCACTTACCCTGGCCGACGTGCAGCAGCCCCTGCGGCGCGAACGCGTCCTTCAGCCGCCACAACAGATCGAATGCGCGGGCGCGCTTGGCCGGCCCGAGCGCCGCCGTGTTCCATTCCTCGCCGTCGCGATCGTCGATCGCCACGAACGTCGGCTCGCCGCCCATCGTCAGCCGGACGTCCTGGCGGCGCAGGTCGGCGTCGACGGCGAGCGCCACCGCCTGAATCGCCGTCCACTCGTCGTCTCGGTACGGGTGGGTGACGCGCGGCGACTCGTGAATCCGGGTCACCGTCATCGCGTGGGTGAACTCGACCTTGCAATCGTCGACGGCGCCGGTGATCGGCGCGGCATCGGTCGGCTCGGGCGTGCAGGCGAGCGGCAGGTGGCCTTCGCCGGCCAGCAGCCCAGACGTCGGATCGAGCCCGACCCAGCCGGCACCCGGCAGGTAGACCTCGCACCAGGCATGCAGGTCGGCGAAGTCGTGAGACGCCCCCTTCGGACCGTCGAGCGATGGCACATCGGGCGCCAGTTGAATCAGGTAGCCCGACACGAACCGCGCGGCGAGGCCGAGCCGGCGCAGGAGCTGCACGAGCAGCCACGCCGAATCGCGGCACGAGCCGGTACGACGCGCCAGCGTATCGTCGCAGCTCTGGACGCCGGGCTCCAGACGGATCACGTAGCCGATGTCCTGGCTGAGGCGCCGGTTCAAGCCGACCAGCCGGTCGATCGTCCGCTGACGCGTCCGATCGATCGACGCGAGATAGCTCTCGAAACGACTGCTCATCGGCTCGACGCGCAGGAACGGCTGCAAATCGCGGAGCAGCGCCGGTTCGTAGTCGAACGGCGCCTGCTCGACGGCCGGCTCGAGGAAGAAGTCGAACGGATTGAAGACGGCGTGCTCGGTGACGAGATCGATCTCGACGCGCAGCTCGCGCGTGCGCTCCGGGAAGGTCACGCGCGCGACGTAGTTGCTGTACGGATCCTGCTGCCAGTTCATGAAGTGCAGCGCCGGGACGAGTCGCTGCGAGTACGAGAGAATACGCGCACGGCAGTGGGGCGCCGGCCGCAGCCGTATCTGGTGCGGCGACAGCGACACCGGCCGGTCGTAGCGATAGTGCGTAACGTGATTCAGCGCGACGTGAATGCTCACCTGAACGGACCCACCCGATGAAAGTCTTTCATTGCGATCACTGCGACAACCTGCTGTTCTTCGAGAACACCGTCTGCCTCGGGTGTCGCCGCCGCGTCGCCTTCCTGCCGGATCTGCGGGTCATGGGATCGCTCGATCCCGATCCCGCCGCACCCGACCTGTGGCGCTCGCCGCTGCCGGCGGCCGGCGGCCGCACCTATCGCCTCTGCCGCAACTACCGTGTCGAGGAAGTCTGCAACTGGACCGTCGTCGACGGCGACGCCGATCTCTGCCAGTCGTGCCGGCTGACGCGGGTCATTCCCGATCTCGACGTGCCCGGCCACAAGCTCGCCTGGTATCGTCTCGAGACCGCCAAGCGCCGTCTCGTCTACTCGCTGACCGCTGCGCAGCTGCCGATCGCGACGCGCGACGAGGATCCGCTGCGCGGTCTCGCGTTCGAGTTCCTCGCCGACCCTCCCGGCGAAAGGGGCCGGGTGCTGACCGGCCACGCCGACGGCGTCATCACGCTCAACGTCGCCGAGGCCGACGACGCGGAGCGCGAGAAGCGGCGGACAGGACTGGGCGAGCCGTACCGGACGCTGCTCGGCCACATGCGGCACGAGAGCGGCCACTACTACTGGGATCGCCTGATCAAGCAGGACGGCGCCGTCGCCGGCTTTCGCGACGTGTTCGGCGACGAACGGCAGGACTACGGCGCGGCGCTCTCGGCGCACTACCGCGACGGGGC
The DNA here is from genome assembly GCA_036496585.1 of Vicinamibacterales bacterium. Classification (NCBI taxonomy): domain Bacteria; kingdom Pseudomonadati; phylum Acidobacteriota; class Vicinamibacteria; order Vicinamibacterales; species Vicinamibacterales bacterium. The sequence goes on along the minus strand of DASXLB010000028.1, from coordinate 15,693 downwards.
GCCGGCCAACTGGCGGGATCGGTTCGTCAGCGCCTATTCCACGGCCCACCCCTGGGAAGACTGGGCCGAGACGTGGGCGCACTACCTGCACATCCTCGATACGCTGGAGATGGCGGCACACTGCGGTCTGCGTCTTCGTCCGCATCGCCGCGATGAACCGACGCTGCCGGCGTCGCCGCCGGTGCCGGGCGACGGCGGCGGACCCTTCGAGCGCGTCATCGACAGCTGGCTGCCGGTGGCGTATCTGCTCAACAACCTCAGTCGCGGTCTCGGCCAGCCCGATGCCTATCCGTTCGTGCTGTCGCCGGCCGTCATCGACAAGCTGCGCTACGTCCATGACGTCGTTCAGCGCGGCGCGCGGCCGACGCCGTAGGCGCGCCGGCCGCCTCATGCGCGACGCTCGGCGGCGCGGCGCTGGCCCTTGCGGCGCGGGGTCGTGGGTTGCACGGGCGGCGGGGCCAGCTGCCGCGCGAAGAAGGTGTCGTGGATGCCGGCGCCGATCAGGTTCATGCGCGCCTGGAGATGGTCGAGATACTCGTGCACACCCTTCGCGACGATCTCGTCCGACTGCCCGTAGGCGAGCTCCGAGCACACCTCGCCGAGCAGGTGCTCGAAGCCGGTGCGGAACATGCCGGCCGGCGTCCCCGAGATCGTGTGCACCGACGAGCGCGCCTGGAGCATGCACCAGTGGATCGCCCGCGGGAATTCGCGGTCGAGCAGCAGGAACTCGACGATCCGCTCCGGCGACATCCGCCCGTGCCGCTTGCGGTACATCTCGAAGGCGCTGGCCGAACGCAGCACCGCCGCCCACTGGATGTCGTCGTAGGTCGTGCCGATGTCCGCCACCGCCGGCAGCAGCAGGAAGTACTTGACGTCGAGGATGCGCGACGTCTTGTCGGCGCGCTCCAGGTGGCGCCCGAGCCGCGCAAAGTGCCAGCCCTCGTTGTGGGTCATGGTCGCTTCCATGACGCCGGTGAAGAGATGGCTCGACATCTTCACCGAGCTGAACAGGCTGGGCGTCGCGCCAAGGCCGCGCGGGTCGGATGCCGCGGCGTTGACCATCAGGTAGAACTCGTTGATCTGCTCCCACATCTCCGACGAGATAATCTCGCGCACCGAGCGGGCGTTGTCGCGCGCCGCGCGCAGGCACGACAGGATCGAGTTGGGGTTCTCCTGATCGAAGGTAAGGAACTGGACGACCGAGGTCTGCGAGGCGCCCCCGTAGCGGCGCCCGAACTCGCCGGTGTCGCCGGTCGTGTCGACGAGCGGCTGCCACTGCTGCAGCGAGCCGACCGGCATGTCGAGGATCAGGTTGAGCGTGACGTCGACGAATCGCGCCACGTTCTCGGCGCGCTCGATGTAGCGGCTCATCCAGTAGATCGAGTCGGCGACGCGGCTCAGCATTGCGTCTGCCCCCCCATCCCTGCCGGCGGATCGACGCCGTCGATCTCGGCGTCGCGGTCGTCGGCCAGGACCCAGGTGTCCTTGCTGCCGCCGCCCTGCGAGGAGTTGACGACCAGCGACCCGTCGCGCAGCGCGACCCGCGTCAGGCCGCCGGGCAGCACGAACACGCTCTCCCCGGACAGGATGTAGGGGCGCAGGTCGACGTGCCGCCCGCGCAGGGCGCCGTCGGCGATGGTCGGCACTCGCGACAGCGACAGCGTCGGCTGCGCGATGTAGCTTCGCGGCGAGGCCTCGATCCGGCGCGCGAACTCCTCGCGCTCGGCGGCGGTCGCGTGCGGCCCGACCAGCATGCCGTAGCCGCCCGACTGATCCGCCGCCTTGACGACGAGCGCGTGCAGGTTCTGGAGCACGTGCTGGCGATGCCCGGCATCGCAACAGCGGAACGTCGGCACGTTGGGCAGGATCAGGTCCTCGTCCAGGTAGTACTTCACGATCGCCGGCACGTAGGTATAGATCACCTTGTCGTCGGCGATGCCGGTGCCTGGCGCGTTGGCGAGCGCGACTCGGCCGAGTCGGTAGACGTCGAACAGCCCCGGCACGCCGAGCAGCGAATCGGCTCGGAACACCGACGGATCGATGAAGTCGTCGTCGATGCGGCGATAGATGACGTCGACCCGCTCGAAGCCCTTGGTCGTCCGCATCCAGACGGAGCCGTCCGAGGCGACCAGGTCGCGCCCCTCGACGAGCTCGACCCCCATCTGCTGCGCGAGGAACGAATGCTCGAAATACGCGGAGTTGTACGGCCCCGGCGTCAGGACCACGACGCGCGGCGTCTCGACGTCTGGCGGCGCCAGCGACTCGAGCAGGTCGCGCAGGCGGCTGGCGTAGTCGTCGACCGGCCGGATGCGGAACGACTCGAAGAGCTGCGGGAAGGTCCGCTTGATCAGCGTCCGGTTCTGAAGCACGTAGGACACGCCCGAGGGCGTCCGCAGGTTGTCCTCGAGCACGTAGATCTGTCCGTCGCGATCGCGCACGAGATCGGTGCCGGTGATGTGGCACCAGATGCCGAGCGGCGGATCGAGCCCTTCGCAGGCGCTCCGGTACGCCGACGCGGTCCGCAGGATTTCCTCAGGGACGACGCCGTCCTTGACAATCTTCCGGCCGTGATAGACATCGTCGATAAACAGATTGAGCGCGTGGATGCGCTGCTTCAGGCCGCGCTCGATCACCTGCCATTCCCGGGCCGGCACGATGCGCGGGATCAGGTCGAAGGGAAAGATGCGTTCGGCGCCGGCGCCGTCGCCGTAGACGTTGAAGGTGATCCCCATGTTGAGCAGCGCCCGCTCGGCAGAGCGCTGCCGCCGCTTCAGCTCGCCGTCGGGCAGGCCGTTGACGAAGCCGGCCAACGCCCGCGCGAAGCGGCGCGGCCCGCGGCCGTCGAACATCTCGTCGTAGAAATCACCGGCGTCGTAGTCGGAGAACCGCATGGCAATCGCCGCATTCTGGCAGTACCCCACTCGTCATCGACATCAAAAACGTCGGGACGCCGGCAAGTCGTCGCGCGAATGACAGCCATGCGCGACGATCATTCGAGTGCGGCGGGAATCCCCTCGACGGCACACGCTCGTGCAGCGCACGCGCAACCGTGATCCTGATCCGCGCCGCCGCCTATCTCGCGCCCATCAGGATCTCGACCGTCAGCTGGTCGAGCCGCTCGTACCCGAGGCCGCGCCCGCCGAGCGCGACACGGTCGTACGATTTCGCCTTCAGGGCTTTCCCCTTTTCGGCGGTGTACTTGTCTGCCGCCCAGTCCGGCTCGTCCGTCGTCGCAAGATCGGCCAGGATCGCCGCGATCTCCGGATCGGCGTTCCACTTCCTGGCGCGCTCCTTCATCAACTCGTAGGTGCGGATGCAGCCGCGCGCGAACGCCTTGACCCCTTCGAGATCTTCCGTGCGGTAGGCGTGCGCGTCGAAGTGGCGGCTGCCCTGATAGCCGACGTCCTCGAGGAACTTGACGACGAAGAAGTTCTGCTTGAGGCTGTTGGCGCCGAAGCGGAAATCCTGGTCGTAGCGGCCGAACGCCTGGTCGTTGAGGTCGATGTGGAACAGCTTGCCGGCGTCCCATGCCTGCGCGATCGCGTGCAGGAAGTTGAGGCCGGCCATGTGCTCGTGCGCCACCTCGGGGTTGACGCCGACCATCCCGGGATGTTCGAGCGTGGCGATGAAACCGAGCATCGCGCCGGTCGTCGGCAGGTAGATGTCGCCGCGCGGCTCGTTCGGCTTGGCTTCGAGCGCGAAGCGGTAGTCGTAGTGCTGGTCGCGCGCGTACTCGCAGAGGAAGTTGACGGCGTCGCGCATCCGCTTGATGGCGTCGAGCGGGCTCTTGGTCGCGTCGGACTCGACGCCCTCGCGACCGCCCCACATCACGTAAATGCGCGCGCCCAGATCGTAGCCGACGTCCATCGATCTCATCGTCTTCTGCAGGGCGTAGGCGCGGACCTTGGCGTCGTTCGACGTGAAGGCGCCGTCCTTGAACGCCGGGTCGGTGAAAAGATTCGTGGTCGCCATCGGCACCTTCAGTCCGGTGTCGGCGAGCGCCTTCTTGAAGTCCTTGACGATCCGGTCCTGCTCGGCCGGCGTCGCGGTGATCGGTATCAGATCGTTGTCGTGGAAGTTGACGCCCATCGCGCCGACTTCGGCCAGCAGATGAACGATCCGATCCGGAGCGATCGGCTGGCGCACCGGTTCGCCGAACGGATCGCGCCCCTGGTTGCCAACCGTCCAGAGGCCAAAGGTGAACGTGTTGTCGGACATTCCGAGTCCCTCTCGCGTTGTACTATGGCGCGTGTCTCAGCTTCGCTACGCCGCCGCCGCCTGCCAGACCGACTTCGCCAACCCGCTCGATCGCGCGGCGATGCGCGCGAACACGGATCGGATGCTGGCGATGATCGACGCCGCGGTCGCGGGCAGCGCGCCGTTCCTGCCCGTCCGCCTGATCGTGTTTCCCGAGTTCGCGCACGCCGCGCCGGTCTTTGCCACCGTCGCCGAGCTGCGCGACAAGCTTGCCGTCCCGATTCCCAACGAACACACCGACCGGCTCGCCGCGAAAGCGCGCGAGCACGGCGTCTACGTGCAGAGCGGGTCGATGATCGAGACCGACCCGCGGTGGCCGGATGCCGTCTTCAACACGACCTGCCTGATCGGCCCAGAGGGCCTGCTCTACAAGTACCGTAAGGTCAATCCCTGGATCCCCTACGAGGTGCACAGCAGCCCGCACGACCTCGAGGGATACGACGAGCCGCTGTTCCCGGTCGCCGACACGCCGATCGGCCGCATCGGCTGCGCCATCTGCTACGACTGGCTCTTTCCGGAAGCGATCCGCCAGCTGGCGATGAACGGCGCCGAGATCCTCGTACGGGTCTCGGCCTACATGGACCCGTGGGGCGCGACCGAGCCCATGAACTGGTGGACCGTCGTCAATCGCTGCCGCGCCCTCGAGAACGTCGCCTACGTGGTTGCCGCGAACCAAGGGGCGTCGCTGCGTCACTACCCGCCCTACTCGTGGCCGGGCGGCAGCCAGATCGTCGACTTCGATGGCCGCCTCGTCGTCGAGGCCTCGCCCGGACCAGGCGAACGCATCGTCGTCGGCCCCATCGACGTCGGGGCCCTGCGCCACGAGCGCGAGAGCCGCGCCGGCCATCACATGCTCTCGCACCTCAGGACCGAAGCGTACCCGATTTACGGTCGCCCCGTATATCCGCCGCTCACCGAAGCCCTGTCGTATGAAGCCAACCTGCGGCGCATCGCGAAAGCAAAGCACGGATCGCCCTGATCTTTCTGTCCTCCGCTGTCGGCGCTACTTGCGTGCGATGTCCTGACGCAGCGGGCCCACCATGACGGTGAAGCTGCCCGGTTCGGCGATGCGCGTGCCGTCTCGGCCGATGAAGCTGAAGTCGTCGCGCGTCAGGTGGAACGTGAGGGCGCGGCGCTCACCTGCCGCGAGCGGGACCTTGACGAACCGCTTGAGGCGCTTGACCGGCGGAGTCACGCTCGCGGACTTCTGCGAGACGTAGAGCTGGACGACTTCCGCGCCCGCAATAGCGCCGGTATTCGCCACGGTCACCGAAACGTCGGTCGCGACGGCGAGCGCGCCGCCGGTTGGCGAGACGCTCAGCCCGGAGTACGCGAACGTCGTGTAGCTCAGCCCGTGGCCGAATTCGAACTGCGGATGAAACGACTTGTCCTGTTCGTCGAACGCCTTGTGGTCGTAGGGGACGAGCGCATTCGGGTCGCGCGGATACGTGATCGGCAGCTTTCCGCTCGGGTTGACCGTGCCGACGAGGACGTCGGCGATCGCCTGACCTCCCTCGATGCCGGGATTCAAACCGAGCACGATCGCCTGCGCGGCGTCGGCCACCTTGCGAATCAGGCGGGGCCGCCCTTCGAGCAGGAGCAGGATCACCGGTTTGCCGGCCGCAGCCACCTCGCGGGCCAGCCGGATCTGCGCCGCCGGCAGCTCGAGATCGTCGATGTTGCCGGGCGTCTCGGCGTAGGCGAGCTCGCCGAGACAGAGAACGACGACGTCGGCCTGCGCGGCGGCGGCGCGCGCGGCCGCGACGTCGATCTCGGTGTCGTAGTCCGCGCCCGGCACGTAGGTGACGCGGCCGCCCAACGCCTTGTCGAGCGCGCCACGGACCGTCGGACGATCGCTCGGGTACAGGTCCTTGCGGTTGCCCTGCCAGACCAGCGACCATCCGTTGTTGAGCGCGAGCAGCGAATCGGCGGTCGGCCCGGTGAGAAGGACGCGCGCCGACGAGGCCAGCGGCAACACGCCGGCCGCGTTCTTCAACAACACGATCGACTCGCGCGCGGCCGCCAGCGCGAGGCGGCGCGCTTCGGGCGATCCTGCTTCGACGGCCGCCGTCGTCCCGCGCAGCGGGTCGTCGAACAGCCCGAGCCGCGCCTTCATCGTGAGGATGCGGGTGACCGCTTCGTCGATGCGGGCCCGCGGCACGGCGCCGGATTCCGCGAGCGCCAGCAGCAGGTCGGGAAAGCCGTAGTCGCTCGGGACCATGCTCATGTCGATGCCGGCCAGGACGGCATCGCGGGTCGCGTCCCGCTCGTTGGCGGACGTGTGATGGGTATCGACCAGCTTTTTGATATCGGCCCAATCCGACACCACCACTCCGTCGAAGCCCATCTCGCCGCGAAGAACGGTCTTGAGGAGGTGGCCGTTGACGTGTCCGGGGATACCGTTCACTTCGCCTGAATTGACCATGACCGACAGGGCGCCGGCGCGCACCGCGGCCGCGAACGGCGGCAGGTAGGTCTCGCGCAGCAGGACGTCAGGAATAAGGGCCGGCGTCCGATCGTGGCCCGTCACCGGCGCGCTGTAGCCGACGTAGTGCTTCAGCGTGGCGCCGACGCGGTCAGCCGCTGCCGGATCCGCGCCCTGATAGCCGCGCACCGCGGCCACCCCCATCACCGTCACCAGATGGACGTCCTCGCCAAAGGTCTCCCACAGCCGCGGCCACAGCGGCTGGCGGCCGACGTCGAGCACCGGTGAGAAATTCCACGGCAGGCCGGCGGCCCGTGTCTCGATGGCCGCCATGTGGCTCCCCTGCATCATCAGCTCTGGATTCCAGGTTGACGCCATGCCGAGCGGCTGCGGAAAGAGCTCGCCGCCCCGCACGTAGTTGGCACCATGGATCGTGTCGATGCCGTAGACGACGGGAATCCGGAGACGCGTCTTCCGCGCTTCATCCTGGATGGCCGTGACGATCTCGCGCCACTTCGGCAGCGGCAGCGCCTGGTCCTTGACGTTGAGGATCGAGCCGACGCCATACTCGGCGATCGCCTTGTGCAGCTTGTCGGGGTTGATGCGGATGGCCTCGCCGTCGCCGTCCGTGATCATGCCGATCTCGAGCTGCGTCATCTGCCCGACCTTCTCCTTCAGCGTCATCTTGCCGAGGAGGGCGCGGATCTTTGCGGCGTCGACGTTCACAGGCGCGACACGCCCGTTCTGATCGAGAAAAGCCTGGCTGTCTGGTGGTGTCCCTGGCCCCTGGGCGATAAGTGGGACGCCGACGACCAGGAAAGCAACCATGGCAATTAGTGCGCGCATCGCGCGCATCATAGTCGTGAACCCGGCCATCCGGTATATGTCGAACGGCAGAGACCCCAGGGCCAGGACCATGCAGGCTCGCGGACCAAAGATTTAGCAAAGGTGGTCTGACCCCGGTCTGACCCCGGTCTGACCCCGGCTACGCCGCCATCCCAGCCATCAGCCGCATCAGCGCATACTGCGTCGCCTCGCTGCGGGGCAGTTCGCCGGTGATGCGGCCGTCGCGCAACACGATGATGCGCGTTGACAGGTTGAGCACTTCCGGAAGCTCCGAGGAGATGAGAATCACCCCTTTGCCGGAGGCCGCGAGCTCGTCGATGAGGCCATGGATTTCCGCCTTGGCGCCGACGTCGACGCCACGGGTCGGCTCGTCCAGGATCAGAACGTCGCACCGCGCGGCGAGCCACTTCGCGAGCACGATCTTCTGCTGGTTGCCTCCGGAAAGGCCGGCGGTGATGGTCTGGGGGCCGGGCGCACGCACGCGGAGGCGGGCGAAGTACTCGGCCGCGAGCGACCGTTCCGCCTGGCGTCTGACGAACGACAACCGGGCGAGCTGCTTCAGAATCACGAGCGACGTGTTGCTGCCGGCCGACATCGACAGCACCAGTCCCTGCCGCTTGCGGTCCTCGGGAACCAGGCCGATGCCGCTGCGCATCGCCTGGTCGATGGCGCCAAGCGGCACGGCGCGCCCGTGCACGGCGACGCGTCCGGTGGCGTTCGGATCGAGACCGAAGAGCGCCGTGGCCACCTCGGAGCGGCCGGCGCCAACGAGACCGGCGAAGCCGACCACCTCGCCGGCGCGCACCGAGAAGGAGACGTCACGGAACTTGCCGGGGCTCGACAGCCCTTCGACACGCAGCAGCTCCGACCCTGGCGGCGCCTGGACGTGGCTGGGCAGATAGTCCTCGAGCGAACGGCCGATCATCATCTGCACGAGCGTCTTCTCGTCGAGCGAAGAGGTCGGCTGCGTGGCTACGTGGCGTCCGTCGCGCAACACCGTCACGGTGTCGCACAGGCGGAAAATCTCCTCCATACGGTGACTGACATAGATCGCCGTCACCCCCTGCGCGCGGAGCCGGCCGAGCAGCTCGTAGAGCTTCACGGCCTCGTGCTGCGACAGGCTGCTCGTCGGCTCGTCGAACACGATGATCCGCGCGCCGCGGCCGACCGCGCTCGCGATCTGCAGCATCTGCTGCTGCCCCGCGGTCAACGAACCGACCGTCCTGTGCACGTCCAGCGGCGCGTCAATCGCCGCGAGCATCCGCTGCGCCCGCGCCAGCATCTCGGCGCGCGACACGAAACCGCGGCGCGACGGCAACGTACCGAGACAGAGATTCTCGGCCACCGACAGGTTGTCGCAGAACAGCAGTTCCTGGTGCACCATGCCGATGCCCGCCGACAGCGCCGCCTGCGGGCCGCTGAACCGGACAGTCCGTCCAGATACCCGCAGGCTGCCGCCGTCGACGCGGTAGAGGCCGGCGAGGATCTTCCCGAGCGTGCTCTTGCCGGCGCCGTTCTCGCCGCACAGGGCATGGCACGAGCCCGCCGCGATCGCGAAGGACACATCCTGCAGCGCCACCACCCCGGGAAAGCGCTTGGTGACGCGGTCGAACTCGACGGCGGGCGATGCCGGGCCCGAAAGGCTCCGGCCTGCAGCGTCGTCGCTCACGGGCGCTTCAGGTAGTCGGGATTCACGTCGGTGAAGCCCCAGTCCTTGAGCTGACGCGCCCAGGTGCCGAGATTGTCCTTGGTCACCTTCACGAGCTCCATCGGGATGATCTCGGGAACCGATTTGCCGTTGTGGACTTTGTCGAAAATCGTCTTCACACCGATGTAGCCCCACTGATACACGGGCTGCGCGAGCAGCACCGGCGCGAGCCCCTTGTCGACGTAGGCGAGTTCGGCCGGCAGCGCGTCGACTGAGACGATCTTCACCTTGCTCGCGTCGAGATCGGTCAGCAGTGTCGGCGTGAAGAGGGGCCAGCCGCCGATCATCGCCCAGCCCTGGATTTGCGGATAGGCGTTCTGCGCGCGAATCACTTCCGCAGCGGCGTCCTGCGGCGTCTCGATGTGATAGAAGGTGTCGACGATCTTCATGTTGGGGTAGGCTTTCGCCGCCTCCTTCACGCCTTCGACGCGCTTGCGCAGGTTCGGCGCGTTCTGGTTGCCGGCGAGGATCGCGATCGAGCCCTTCTCGCCCATCTGTTTCGCGAGCTCGTCCATCACCGCCTTGCCGGTCTTGATGTCGTCAACCCCGTAGAAGGCGAAGCGCTTCGACTCGGGCGCGTCGGAATCGAACGTCATCACCGCCACGCCGCGGCCGACGGCGTCGTTGATCGCGCCGGTCACCTTGCCGGCGTCGGAACAGGAGATCAGAATCGCGCCGGCACCCTCGTTGACCGCCTGGGCGATCCGCTGCGCCTGTACCTGACCGTCTTCGGCGGGAGGGGTCAGCCACGCGATCTCGACCGGGACGCCGCTCTGCTGCGACAACTCCTTGGCGGCCGCCTCGGCGCCGGTACGGGCCGAGAGAAACACCGGGTTGGTCGAGCTCTTGGCGATGACGGCGATCTTCAGTTCGCCTTTGTTCGCCCCCGCCGGCGTTCCGCCTGCCGGCGCCGATTGCTGGGTCGTTCCGCTGTTGCCGCCGCCACACGCCGCGACGCTCAACGCCAGCGCGGCGCCGGCGACCACCGACCACTTCTGCCTGTTCACCATCGATGCTCCTCATGACGAAAGACGCGGTTGTTTTCCCCGAATCATGCCTTGCCTGCCGCCGCCGCCAGCCGCCGCGCGGCCAGCCGGGCCGACGCCTGGTCCAGGACCACGGCTACGATGGTCGCGCAGCCGATGATGATCCACTCGTAGTTCTGATCGAAGTGCAGCGTGCGGATCGATTGCCGGATCAGCACGATCAGCAGTGCGCCGAGCGCGGCGTTGATGGCGCTCCCCTTGCCTCCCGACAGCGAGGCGCCGCCGACGACCGCCGAGGCGATGACGTAGAGTTCGTAGCCGGTTGCGTCGACGCAGGACGCCGAGCCGTAGAAGCTGGCGCCGATGAACGCGGCAATCCCTGCCGTCAGACCGGAAATCACGAACACGCCGGTCTGGATGCGCGGCAGGCGCAGTCCGGAAAAGCGGCTCGCCTCGGGGTTGCCGCCGATCGCAAAGACGTGCCGGCCCATCACCGTACGCGTCAGGTAGACGGCTCCGACGGCCGTCACCGCCACCATGATCAGGATCGGCACCGGATAGAGCGACGAGGTCAGGCCGAGCGAGGCCTTGGCGACGTCGGTCAGCGCCCGCGGCACCAGGATGCTTTCGGCGCTGCTCGCGACAAAGGCGATGCCGCGCAGGATCCACATCGTCCCGAGGGTGATGATGAACGGGTGGACGCGCAGGCCCACGACCATCAGTCCGTTCAAAGCGCCGCAGATGACGCCGACGCCGACCGCGACCGTCAGACCCGCCAGGAACGTCGCCGCCGGGGACGCGGGCGAGTGCGCCCGCAGCACCATCGCCATGGCGACGCCGGCCAGGGCGTAGACCGAGCCGACCGACAGATCGATGCCGCCAGAGATGATGACGATCGTGGCGCCAACCGCCATGATCGCGAAGAAGCTCGCGTCGGTGCCAACCTGGATGAGGGTGTTGGGGTTGAGGAAGTTGTTGACGCTGTGCCCGGACAGGCGGTCGACGTGACTGCCGGCGAAGGCCGTCAGCACGGCGCCGAGCAGAATGATGATGACGACCAGGCCGGCCTGCTGCGAGGCGAGGAGTTTCCGGAACATCCGCGCTAGGATGAGACTGTAGACAGGCCCGCGCTGTCAATCTGACGAGCGTGGCGGTACGCCGCCAGGGCCGCCCCGGCCCCTCAACCAGCGCCGCAGCTTCTGGGTGCGGGTGGCGCGGACCTCGACGGGCAGGCCGATGCCATTCCGGGCATAGGCCGCCGCAGCATCCTTGACCGACTGCCCGTCCAGAAAGACGTCCGCCAGCCGGCGGGCGATTTCGGCATCGTAGCCGGGACGATTGCCCCAGTAATGCGCAAACCAGGGATCGGCGGCCTGCAGGCGGCCGCTGCGGGCGAACACCAGCCCCTCGGCCAGCTGCTCGGTCACGAACAGCCGGAAGCCGGCACGCCCCAGCTCCTCGTAGAGCGCGATCGCCTCGTCGAGCAGCGCGCGATCCGCCGCCGCCAGTCCCACGACCCCCGAATTCCACATGGCGTCCGCGGACGTGGAAGTATGGCCTTCGAGCGGCGTGCGCCGCAGCGTCTTCCAGACGCGGCGATGCCCTGGCCGGCGCGCCCGGCTCAGCGTGTATTCACGCCTGTGCATGAACACCGCGCCGGCGTGCAGCCTTTCGACGAACGCCGAGAGATCCGTCGTCGCCACCACGTCGGCGTCCACGAGCACGATCGCGCCGCGCTCGGGCCAAGCCGTCTGCAGCAGCATCAGTTTCTGGCGCATCGAGAACGGCTCGGGCCCCTGCCAGGCCCGCAGCAGAGACGGATCGAGATACTGGATCTCGACGCGCGTGCCGAACCACACGTAGCGGTCCGGGTGGTCGGTGGCGACCACCAGCTCGTACGGCTCCGGCGCGAACGCTACGAGCGACACCAGCATCATGACCGACTGGCGATACACTGCCGGGTTGCTGCCGTAGGCGAGGGTGACGTAACGGGTCACACTCACGGAGGGCTTCCGCGCGCAGACGTGGTGAGGCGCCGCAGCGCCCTCCCCGAGCGGAGGCGGCTGAACGGCAGGCGCACTATCGGCACTGGTTCGTAATCAGCAGCAATTCAGGCAACGGCTCGCGCGCGAGCACCCGCGCCAGCTTCACGTCGAAGGTCGGACGCCGATCGACGACGCAGGTCGTCCCGAGCCGCCCCTTGAGCGCCTGGTAGTCGTCGCTCGACAGCACGGCGTAGACCCGCCGGGGCGCCTGCACGGCACGCACGAACGAATCGGCGTCGAAATAGGTGTCCACGTGACGCCGCAGATAGTACGTCATGCTGGGCAAAGACGCTTGGTAATGCGCGACGACGTCACCCGGCTGAAGCCGCTCGCGCAGCACCGCGCTGAATCCCGGCACCGGCTTGTATCGCTCGAACTCCGGTAACACTCCTACGACGAAGACCCAGTTGATGCCGACAATCGCGCCGAGCAGCGCGAGGGCTGCCGCCGCGGGACGCCGCATCAAGGCGAGCAGCAACGCCGTGGCTCCCCCCAGCACGCCGACGACGCCGACCACGACCGCGGCCTCGAGGGCATAGACGCGCCCGCCGCCGCCGAAAACCACCAGCACGGCCGCCCCGGCGAGGGCCAGCAGCGCGCCGGCCGCCGCCAGGCTGCCGAGCAGCCACCTGCGCCAGCGCGGGTCCGAAAGGCCGCGCGCGACCGCCATCCCGCCGAGCGCCGCCACCGCCGGCGCGATAGGAAAGATGTAAAGATCCTGCTTGCCAGCGGAAAACGAGAAGAACCCGACGATCACCACGATCCAGCACCAGAGCAGCGTCTCGATCCGCGTGCGCGACCGCCACGCGGCGAATGCCGCCATCGGCAGCAGCATCGACCACGGGAACGTGTCGCTGAACACCACCGGCAGGTAGAAGAGCGGGCCGCGGTGAAGCCGCACGCCGACCCCTTCGGTATAGCGCTCCAGGTTTTCAGTCACGAGGAACGACCGGATGTAGGTCCAGCCATGCTCCCCGTAGAGAACGCCGTACCAGGGCACGACGATCGCGGCGACGATCAGGATGCCGGCCGGCAGCATCATCTCGCGAACGCGCCACAGCTCTCGGCGCGCGATCAAATAGACGGCGAAGGCGAGGCCGGGCAGCGCGATCGCCACGGGCCCCTTGGTCAGCGCGCCGAGGCCGACCGCCGCGTACATCAGCACGAGGTAGCGGCGCCGATGCGGCGGGTCCGCTTCGCTCATCGCGAAGAACGCGAGCGTCAGCGCCATGAACGCCGCGACCCAGATATCGATGTAGATGCGGCGGGCGAACATCAGCAGCCGCGGCGTGGCGAGAAGCCCGGCGGCGGCCCAGACGCCCGCCAGCCGCAGACGCGGGCTCACGGCCTCATCGTCGAACCGCGCCGCAATCAGGTACGCGCTGAGGACGATGAGTATCGCCCCGATCGCGATCCCGAGGCGCTGCACGCCGACCGAGACGCCGAACAGCCGGTAGAGGCCGGCCACCATCCAGTAGCTGAGGACCGGCTTGTTGAACCGCGGCTCGTAGTTGAACGACGGATTCACGAGATCGTGGGCCTCGAGCATCTCGCGCGGCGTTTCGACGTAGTACGCCTCGTTGGCATCCCAGATCGTCGAATTGCCGAGGGCCACGAAATAGACGGCTGCGCCGGCGGCGACCAGAACCCACAGCACGAGCGCAATCCGTCGATCGCGCCCGGGCTCTTTAGTGCCGGAAATGACGGCGCCCCGTGAAGACCATCGCCAGGCCGCGCTCGTCGGCGGCGGCGATGACTTCGGCATCCCTGACCGACCCGCCCGGCTGCACGACGGCGGTGGCGCCGGCGTCGGCCAGCGCATCGAGCCCGTCGCGGAACGGAAAGTACGCGTCGGAGGCGACAACGCTCCCGGTCAACGACACCGGCGGCTGCCCGCCGGCCGCCTTCATCACCGCGACCTTGACGGCATCGACGCGACTCATCTGCCCGGCGCCGACCGCGAGCGACCGATCCCTGCCAGTGAAGATGATCGTGTTCGACTTCACGTGCGCGCACACACGCCAGGCAAAGCGCAAGGCTTCCCATTCGTCGGCGGTCGGCTGGCGCCTGGTGACCACGCGGATCGAGGTTGGCGGCTGGGCGTGGAGCGACTCGGGAGGCCAGGGATCGCGGGCCTCGACGACGTGATCGCGATCCTGTACGAGGATGCCGCCGAGGATCGAGCGCATCTCCTCTCCCGAGTGACGGAAGCCGTCCAAATCGGTCGTGAGCACGCGCAGGTTCGTCCTCTTCGCCAGGATCTCGCGCGCGTCCTCGTCGATGGCCGGCGCCATCACCGCCTCGATGAAGGTCGAGGTGATGGCGCGCGCCGTGCCGGCATCGATCGGCCGGTTGAGCCCGACGATGCCGCCGAACGCCGACAGCGGGTCGGCGTCACGGGCGCGGACGTAGGCGTCGGAGATGGTCGCACCGGTCGCCGTGCCGCACGGATTGGTGTGCTTGATCACGGCCGCGGCCGGCTCGCCGAATTCGAGGACGATGCGCAGCGCCGCGTCGAGGTCGAGCAGGTTGGTGTAGGACAGCTCCTTGCCCTGATGGACCTTCCATTCAGAGGGAGTGCCCGGCGCAGCCGATTGCAGCCAGCCGGCTTTCTGATGAGGGTTTTCGCCATAGCGCAGCGGCGTCGGCGTGGCGGCAGGGCTTCCCTTCATGACCGCGCCGCCGCGGACGAACCCGCCGTCCTCGAGGCAGATCGTCTTCAGCGTCTGGGCGATCAGCGAGTCGAACGTCGCGGTGTGCGCGAAGGTCTTCTGCATCAGCTCGAAGCGGAACGCCAGCGACGGCCCGCCGTCGCGATCCATCTCGTCGAGGACGCGCGGGTAGTCAGCCGGATCGACGACCACGAGCACGTCGCGGAAATTCTTGCCGGCGGCGCGCAGCAGCGACGGGCCGCCGATGTCGATCTGCTCGACCAGCTCGTCGAACGGCGTTTCGGGATCGCGGGCGGCTGTCTCGAACGGGTAGAGGTTGACGACGACCAGATCCACGAGCGTCACGCCGTGCGCTTCAAGGGCGGCGAGATCGTCCGGGCGGTGCCGGCGCGCGAGGATGCCGGCGTGAATCTTCGGGTGCAGCGTCTTCACCCGGCCGTCCATCATCTCGGGAAAGCCGGTGACATCCGAGACGTTGGTCACCGGCAGTCCGGCGGCGGCAAGCGCGGTCGCGGTGCCGCCCGTCGACACCAGCTGGACGCCGCGTCCGAGGAGACCGCCCGCGAAGGCCGTCAGTCCGGTTTTGTCGGAGACGCTCAGAATGGCGCGCATGGCAGGCGTTTTTCTTGACACATCCGTGTAACGGCGGCTAGTATTTCCACGGCGCTGGCGGGCCAGCGTCGAAAGCCGAGGCCGCGCACTCGCGGTCTTTTTTTATGTTCAGGCCCATTGCAAGGCAGGAAAAGTACGATGC